>NZ_JBVVPP010000047.1:0-54895 GCF_055811315.1 Bradyrhizobium sp. MI1.4
CGTCGCTCACGTACTACTCCTCTAGTTGAGGTCCCATATTCGCACACTGGAGATCCTTGGCAAGCTGCCTTGCAGCGCCCCCCTGACATCCCTTCAATGGCTTCACTCTGAAGCCGATAGTGGTGGTTGGACCTAACGTTGATCGGTCGCTAGCATGGCTTCCCCGCATCGCGAGAACGCAATGCGAAACAGAAAGAAAGCGGGAGACCTCAATTGAGGCGTTTGCGCAATTTGTTAATAACCTCCCGCAGATCGTTCGCATACTCCTCGATCATCTGCAGAGTCTCACTTAGTCTCGAAGGTTTAGCATTGGCCGCGTCTTGAACAGAGTGGGGCTTCTCTTGGGGCGCTTTCATGCGCTGATAGTTCGGAGTGAACGAAAGAGAAGTGTTGAGCTAAATCAATAGACGAGCACAAATCTATCGGAAAGCGAGCCGGAATACAGTGGTACGTCGCACCGGAAGGTAAGACGATTCGGCTGAACCGCTTGGTGAAAAACGTCAACGCCAGCTCAGACCGACCGGGTCAAGATTCGCGCCCGGCGTCAAGACGTTAGCTCAAGGTGCTGCCCCTATTCTGAAGCGGTGCTCGAAAGCAGATGCGATCCAGAGGGCTCATGTCGATTTGATACCGGACGCTTGACCCCAGTCAGTGATCATCCCTCACACGCTCGGCAGACGGAAGCCTGGCAACTTCCAAAAAGCAAAACCCCCGGCAGTTTCCCGCCGGGGGCCTTGGAGGTCAGGTCGTTAGACCGAACTTACCAGTTGCGCTGAGCGCGGAGGAGCATAACGACCGAGTCTTGGTCCCTCAGCTCATAACTCGCGGCCGGCTTGGCCGCGGGACCGTTGATAGCCGTGGTGGTCACGACGCCAGCGTACTTCTGGTCAAGGCGGGTCCAGGAGACGTCCGCCGAGAACGTCAGGTTCTTGACCGGGGTCCAGCGGGTGATGACGCCCACCGTGCCAAGCGCGAAGTCCGGATTGCAGGACGTCACGCCGGCAACTCCCGAGATGATGCCCGCGGGTCCGCAGAGGAAGCTCTTGGCACCGCTGCCGAACTGAGCCTGAGCGTACGAACCGTAGATCGCCGTGTTCCAATACGCATCCCAGTTATGGGTGTACGCACCACGGAAGCCCCAAGTCTTGATGGTTTCCTGCTGACCGCCCGTGACGAACACGGTGTCCGGAGCACTCGCCGCCGCCAGGCTGGCGTAGGCAATGCCCGAGCTACCGTAAAGCGCGAACGTGCTACCCGCGAGGTTCTGGAAGTTGTAGCGGGTCGCACCATCGGTGTAGACGCCCTGGATGTTGATCACGTCACCCGCACCGGTCGGGATGTTCTTGATCGACAGAGCGAGCTGAGCCGCCCAACCCCACTTGTCGTCGGGATGGCCAGTCGCCTCGGTCGCGCCGTAGTAGGCAACGTGGTTGTCATGCGCAGCCACCGACGCCTGGAAGAGACCCCAAGCCTGGTCGACACGCACCATACCGACGAGGTTCGGAGAACGCGAGCCGCCGATGGCGTTGGAACCATAAGCGGCGCCAGTCACGCCGCTGAGGCCGGCCGCACCGCTCATGTTGAGGTTGCCGGCCTGCATGTAAGCCGTCGCATCTTCAGCCGAGAACGACGCCGTCACGCCCTGGCCGAAGTCAGCAGTGTAGCTGAACTGGTTGATACCGGTGACCGTGCCGCTACCGCCGGCGAGACCGTCGAAGTTGTTGCCGGGATAGTTGGTCCAGGGCGCGTCGAACTGCGACACGGCCTTACCCATCGTGAAGCCAGCGAACTGGATGAAGGCGTAGTACACGCCGAGCGAACCACCCGAGGTACCACCGTCGGTCGGGTTGATGGACGAGCCAACCAGCGTTGGGGTTGCACCCGAGGTGTTGAGAGCCAGCGTGGAGCTGTAGGCGGTCGCGCCGGTCGCGCTGCCGGTGCCGTTGTAGTTACCGGTGGTCCACGAGAACACGCCGTCGAAGAAGGTACGGACAACGCCGTATTCAGTCGCGGTGCGGGTGTCGATGTTCAGGTCTTCACGAGCGCGCATGGTGTAGTAGTTGGTCAGGCGGTTGCGCGCGCCGTTGTTACCGGAGGACTGCCAGTTGATGTCGCTGTTCGTGTTCAGCGCGACTTCAGCGCGCAGATAACCACCCAGCTTGATGCAGGTGTCGGTGCCCGGGATGTAGTAGAAACCCGCGCCGTAGAGCGAACAGATCTTCACGTACTCGACCGCTTTGGCCTTTACGGGAAGATCAGCCGCTTGTGCCCCACCAACAGCGAGCAGACCCGCCGCGGAACCGAGCAAAAGGCTCTTAACCAACTTCATGTTAAACCTCCAAGTTTGCCATAGGGAAGGTTCCGGATCCGCTGGGTGAAGACACCCTAAGGTTGGTTCCCTTGTCCCTTAAATTCACCGCTTAGTCGCTTCGCGCCTTCGGACACACCCGCTGAACGCGAGGGACTTAAGCGAACCACCTAACACGGGACGACCTCGGGATGCCCCCCTCCGTCGCACTCACGATATGAGGCAAAGACCTCCGATCAATCAATGACAGAGTGCCTCGGATGAGGTCTGAATGGCGCGTTTTTGGACGGATGTTGCACAAATATCACTTTTTGCTGAACGGGCGCAGTGCCCTAGTACGTTGTTATTGCTTAGAAATTTGCCTGACGTTCACAAACTCGGTCAGGGAACCATTTCGTACGGATCCGGTTCTCCCCAGCCTTGGTGCTTGGTCTCAACGGATCACGTGGCAGAATCATTCATCCCCAGTTGTCGTGCAAGCATCATGGGTGAATGAGCGAGAGCTTCGGCTTAGTGCACGGTGAGCAGATGCAGTCTGCACAGATTCCGGATCAGCGCTCTTGAGCGATCGCGCGGACGGAGCGTCTGACAGTGCTTGCGTATCCGGCCCGGACTGCTGCCTTTTTTAGGTCTGGGATCGCTGCCGGGTTTTTCCCTTGGACTGGCTACATAGCCAAAGGAACGGATAGACCAAACCCGGACGTACCTGAGTGTACTGGCCAGGAACTTTGTTCGACCCAGCGTTCCATCCCCTCCCCCTCTCTCGCTGAGACGAGCAGACATCCTGTCCGAAGGCGCGCGTGGTCACCAGTTGCACAGATGCTACCACCCATGAGTCGGGGAAGCAGGGTCTTTTCTCGGTTGCGTGTAATGAAGTACTTGGCCAGCCCCTTCGCCAGCCTGCATCGTGCGCCACAGGACGACACCGGTGAAGACAAGCCGTCGCTCAGAACTCGATCATGGGCTCACGATGAATGTCGATCCCGCTTAGGCCCGCTGGATCGTTGAGCAAGTCGCGCGACGTCCGGATTAAAGTCGTAAGGCCGAATACGGCTGCTGTGGACCAAGAGCTGACCCGTTCGCTGCCGCAGGGCGCCCGCAGGTGATTAGCTTGAACAAAGAAACGACGGGCGCCTCGCTATCGGGGCACCCGTCGAACTTAGTCAACCGAAGCTCAATTTACTTGGCGATTGCTGCTTGCGCTGCGGCGATCTTGGCTTTCACAGCCTCAAGATTAAAACTCGCCCCTTTCTGCATTGGCGGAAACTCGATCGCAGTCATCGCCAGCTTTTCAACCTGTTGTTGGACAAATACGAAGCGCCAGAATTCGTATTTGAACCAATCGAAATATTGCTGCGCGCCCTCCTTGGTCCCATTGTTCGGCCAGCCCGTGCGCTCAAACGGATCGAGGCGGAGGTTGGTTATGTAGGGTACATCCGGCTTGGTTTTGTCACCCAGCCAGCCCCCGGGCTGATCGATGAAACGAAACTTGTAGTCATCGATGCGAACCGCGCCGAGTTCGCTTTCGCCGAAGTACCAGATCTCGTGCCTTTTCGACGGCCCTTGGCCCGTGATCATATCCATCTGATTGTAACCATCGAGATGGCACTTGAACGTGGTATCGCCGATCTGTTTGCCCTTCTTCAACTCTTCCGCGACGTTGGGATTGCCCGCGGCAGCAAGAAGTGTCGGGAACCAGTCGAGGCCGGAGATCATGCCATTTTCCACCTTGCCCGCCGGCACCTTGCCCGGCCAGCGGATCATTGCTGGCGCGCGGAAGCCGCCTTCCATCACCGTGCCTTTGCTCTGCGCGAAAGGGGTCTGTCCGCCGTCAGGCCAGGTGAACACTTCGGTGCCGTTGTCAGTCGTAAAGATGACGATGGTGTTGTCGTCGACCCCCATGTCCTTGAGCTTCTTCATGACGATACCGACGTCATCGTCGAGTTGCGCCATACCGGCTTCATGGATAGTCCAGCCGTTCTTGGAGTTGCGTAACGCCTGATATTTCGGCGACAGATGGGTGACGATGTGCATGCGGGTCGGATTGAGCCACAGGAAAAACGGCTTGTTCTCGGCCTTCGCCTTATCGATGAACGCCAGCGAGAAGTCGCGAATTTCGTCGTCCACAGTTTCCATTCGCTTCGGATATAGCGTTCCCGCGTCCTCGATCTTCTGCTTGCCTACCCTGCCCCAGCGCGCATCTACCGTCGCGTCGTCAACGCTGGTGGCATATGAATGAATCATGTTCCGCGGCCCGACGGTGCTCAGCAGATCCTGCGGATAGGCGGGATGAGCTGGATCTTCCATCGCGTCGAGATGATAGAGGTAGCCGAAGAATTCGTCGAAGCCGTGAACGGTTGGCAAGAACTCGTTCTTATCACCGAGATGGTTCTTCCCGAATTGGCCGGTCGCGTAGCCCATTCCTTTTAGCGCCTGAGCGATCGTTACCGCCTGAGCCGGCAGACCAGTGGGAGCGCCGGCTTGGCCAACCGTAGTCATACCGGTGCGGATCGGTAGCTCGCCAGTGATGAAGTTGGCGCGGCCGGCCGTACAACTCGCCTCGGCGTAATAGTCGGTGAACAGCATGCCTTCGGCGGCGATCTTGTCCAGGTTCGGTGTCCGGCCGGCCATCATGCCACGGTGATAAGCGCCAAGATTCCAGATGCCGATGTCGTCGCCCATGATGACGACGATGTTGGGCTTCTGTCCAGCGGACGCAGCTGCGGGCGCTGTTGTCGCCTGCTGCGCCTGCGCAGGGCTCGTCAAACCGACGGCTGCGAGTGCCGAGGCGGCGACGAGAGAGCTGCCGCTCAATAGCAGTTCACGGCGCTTCAATCCTGCGCTGCTCGGTCCGGTAGCGAGCTCTGACTTCTCGAATGCCTTTTTGTCGCTCATGACGAGTCCTTCTCCCTGTTCGCCTGACTAACGGGCTTTAGCTCAACGCAAACGAAACTCACGCACCGCACATGAGATTTTGTGATCCGACCCGCTGATGCCGACGCCGCACTTTGACTGTGTTTCCAACGATCGACTATGCACAAACGGCAGCCGCTTCGAACACGCGCAGTGCGTTTTGGACTCAACCTCGACAGTCGCGGCATGTCAGCTAAGAGCCAAGGACGAATGCGACACCGCACCATTGGCGGCCGAGGGGTCAACCTGAGCGCCGCCACACGCTAAAAACGTTAGCCTCTCTCCAAGGGGAGGCAGCACACTGGAAAATATCTGGACCGAGAAACATTTTGCTCGTCGAGAACGCTAAGATGAACCGACACGAGCGTTGCAATAGTGCTTACGTCGAGAAGCATCTGAGACATGGGCAGATGCAAGCTAGGCGATGGCCTTTTTCATCAGGATTTCGTCCTGGAGATACATCGGAATCCAACATGGCTCGCCGAAGTATCGATCGGCTCGGCATGACGGGCTGCCGGGCGATACCGTCGGCAGTAGTTCGGCGCGCACAGATGCGAGCCTCCCTTGAGCACTCTCCGGGGAATGCTGATGTTTGGGGTACGTGGGTCGTAGCTTTCGCCTTCGGCGCCGCCGCGGGGATTCTGCGGAATGCAACAAGCCTTCGGCGCATCGGCGTCGTGCTTCGGCGAATACCAATCGGCCGTCCACTCCCAGACATTCCCGATCATGTCATAGAGGCCGTACCCATTCGGCGGAAACGCGGTCACCGGCGAGGTACGTTCGAAGCCATCGGCTAAGAGGTTCTCATGCGGGAAGTTACCTTGCCAGGTGTTTGCCATGTGTTTGCCAGCAGGGGTCAGTTCGTCTCCCCACGCGAACTCCGCCTCGCTCAATCCGCCTCTCGCGGCGAATTCCCACTCGGCTTCGCTCGGCAGATCCTTCCCGGCCCATTTTGCGTAGGCTTCTACGTCGCGCAGTGCGACGTGGACGACGGGATGATCGTCGAGGCCACGGATATTGCTGTGGCGTCCGTTGGGCCGCCGCCAGTTGGCCCCGAAGGCGAATGTCCACCACTCGCCCCAGTAACGCAGATCCACGGGCTCTTTGGGCGGAGTGAAGACAAGCGAGCCAGCTTTGAGCATCCGCGGCAATGCATTTGGATAATCCTTCGCGTCGGGAGTTATCTCGGCGAAGGTGACGTAGCCGGTCGCGTTGATAAACTCGCGGAACTGGCGATTGGTTACAGGGGTCCGGTCAATCCAAAAACCGTCCACGGTGACGCGGTGGGCGGGCGCTTCTTCCGGATAATGCCTGTCCGAGCCCATCCGAAACGTACCGCCTGGTACGTGCACCATGTCCGGATGCGGCGAACCTTCAACGGGGCGCCTCAGATCAGATTGGGGGGCGAAATTCATGTGACTTCCGTCTTGCCGGTCACTTCGGTAGCAGAGTGCCAAGCCTGCGCCGTCCGCACTATGCAGATTCGGCAGAATCCTAATTCCGGAAGAGAAGAGAGAGCCTTAGCTACGGACTCGAAAAGCCAAGATTACCAATCCCGCCCCCTGAATGAGGAGTAGCGCACCAAAGACAACCGGCACGGCCAATGCTGCTGCTATCGGAGACCCTAATAGCAGCAGACCAACCAGGCCGTTGATCGCTCCCAGAATAAGCGGCCCGATGCCGCCACCCTTGAGGCCGGCGATGATCTGCAGAGCGCCCATGACAAGTCCTTGGACGCCGAGAATGAGCACCAGCACCGTCGGCACAGTCAGGGCAGCAACGAGCGGGTGCCGCAGAACAAAAAGACCTGCGAGAACGCCAACCACCCCGCTGAGCAACGACCATATCCATGGCGTTGAGCGATCGACAAAAACTTGGACGAATGCAAGCAAGCCCGTTATGAGCCAGTAAAATCCCAAAAACGTTGTAAGCGCGAGGATCGTCGCGCCGGGCTGGGTGACAAGCATAAGGCCCAGGATGATACCGGCAAAACCTTGCAGGAGGAAAACCCACCAGATGCTCGACTGCTGGGGCAGGATGGCGATGTTGGTCATGACCTAACCTCCCGAGACGTTGCTAGTTGTTGGCCGGCGGCAGCCTCAGCTTATCCATCGCCTGTTCGACAGAGAACGAACCCGGACGTTGCCGAGGCGGAAATTGCGCGAAAGTTGCTAGATGCTGCCCTACAATAGCCTGCGCGGGCACGACCACGAACGCATGCTCGATGAACCATCGGACATAGTCGCCGGATTCATGTTGGGCGCGCTCGAACGGATCGGAGCGCAAGTTGAACAACATGGGGAGACGGAGCTGAATCATCGGTTGTTGCCAGACGCTGAAACCTTCGGCCTTCTGCTCGAGAAACACTGCTTTCCACTGCTCGAAGCGAAGCCCGGCGAGGTCGCCGTCATCGGTCCAGTAAAAAAATTCTCGACGTTTGTCGGGGCCCTTTCCTGCCAGCAGGTCGCGCTGATCATAGCCGTCAAGGTGAACCTTGAAGTTCTGGCCCGCCGCGTCATAACCTTGGAGCAACTTTTCCTTGATGGCGGGCTCGCCGGCCGCAGCGACAAGTGTCGTCGCCCAATCTTCGGCGGAGAAAATTTCGTTGATCTCTGTTTTCACCGGGACGAGGCCGGGCCAACGGATCATCGCTGGGACCCGATATCCGCCTTCCCAATTGGTGTTCTTCTCGCCTTTGAACGGCGTGGTCCCGCCATCGGGCCAGCTGAAAGTTTCAGCGCCATTGTCGGTGGTGTAGACAACGATCGTGTTGTTGGAAATACCAAGGTCGTCGAGTTTCTTCAGTAACTGGCCGACCTGCCCGTCGTGCTCGACCATACCATCGGGGTAGATGCCCAAACCCGTCTTGCCTTGGGATTCCTTCTTGAGGCGAGTCCAGATGTGCATGCGGCTGGGATTGAACCAAACGAAGAATGGTTTCTTGTCCCTATTGGCGCGATCGATGAAATCTGTTGATGCCTTGAGAAACTCCTCATCAATCGTTTCCATGCGCTTCTTGGTAAGAGGACCGGTATCTTCACACTGCTGTTTGCCAAGAGGTCCAAAGCGGGGATCATCGCCGGGCATCGCAGTTGCGGTCGCTAGACACTTCATGACTCCGCGCGGACCGAACTGCGCTCGGAACGATGGATTAGTCGGGTAGTCCGCATGCTCGGGTTCATCCTCGGCATTTAGATGATAGAGATTCCCAAAAAACTCATCGAAGCCATGGACGGTGGGCAAAAACTCGTTGCGATCACCCAAATGGTTCTTGCCGAATTGTGCGGTTGCGTAACCCTGCGGTTTCAAGAGCTCCGCAATCGTTGGATCTTTCGCGGAGAGCCCTTCCTTGGCTGCAGGCAGCCCGACTTTCAAAAGGCCCGTGCGCAGCGGACTCTGTCCGGTGATGAAAGCAGCACGACCGGCCGTACAGGACTGTTGTCCATAATAGTCAGTGAAAATCGCGCCCTCGTTGGCGATACGATCAATATTGGGAGTCCGATATCCCATCATGCCCCGGTTGTAAGCACTGATGTTCCAGTAGCCGATGTCATCAGCCATAATCACTAGAATGTTGGGCTTCTGCTGCTGTTGCGCTCGAACAGAAGTGTTGACGGCCGCCAAGGCGGCGAGTCCGAATAGGCTTGGTCGGATGATCTTGCTGAAGCCCATTTTACATCCCTGTGATTCCTGCAATCTATGGAACATGCGGCCGGCCCTTCGCGGCCGGCCGCAAATTGCGATTGAGTCGAGCACGAAACCTCGCTAGTCGCTGCGTCCAGCAGTCTTGGCCTGCTTGAGTTGCTGGATCACTTGGTCGAGGTTGTAGCTTGCAGGATCCTGGAGCGGCGGATATTCGACGTAGGTCTCCAGTTCCTTCAGCCACAGCGTCTGACCGATGGGCAACATGTTCCAGTCGTAAATGTAGGCCGTCGAAGGTGAACCGATCGTGCCGCCTTGGCCCATGAGGGTCTTGAATTGCGACCCGACGGAGGTCTCGAACGGATCTCGTTTGATGTTGACGACCTGCGCCCAGTGGTAGGGAAGCGCGCCGGCAATAAAGCCAGATGGAGCATCCGATACCATCGTGAAGTAGATCTTCCAGTTCTTGTAACGCACCGCCGACGGATCCTTGCCGGAATAGTAGAAGAACGTGTCGCGCGCAGACTTTTCTGAACGTCCAGACAGGTACTCGGTCTGATCGACACCATCCAACGTCGTCTTAACGATGCCGGGATATTGTCCGGCCTCGATGCGCTTCTTCAAGCCGTCGCCCTTGGCGCCGCCCGCGATATCGACAAGCGTCGGCATCCAATCTAGCGACGCAAAAATATCGTTCTTAATGGTGCCTGGCTTGATGACGCCCGGCCAGCGAATGAGCGCAGGAGCGCGCATGCCGCCTTCCCACGTGCTGAGCTTGCCGCCCTTGAAGGGGGTGGTGCCGCCGTCAGGAAAAGTGATCGTCTCGGCGCCGTTGTCGGTCGTAAACACGATGATCGTGTTGTCGAGTTGGCCCATGTCCTCAAGCTTCTTGATGACGTAACCAATATTGTCATCCAGTTGCTTCATGCCGGCCTCGTTGAGGCCCCAGTCCTTCCCGCCAGGTTCGCCAATCATGCCCGCGTACTTATCATTCAGCACGGTCGTGACGTGCATGCGTGCCGGATTGTACCAGGCGAAGAACGGCTTGTTGGTTTTCTTCGGGTCATTGCGATCGAGGAAGTCAACGACCTTCGCCGAGATTTCCTCGTCGACGCTCTTCGAGCGCTCAAGCGTCAGGGGACCCTGGTCGCTGCACGTCATGTTCTTCGCGGTGCCATCGGAGGACTTGCATGACAGCACCGGGCGCGGCGGTGTCAGGCACACCAGTGCCGTTTTCGGGTCAACCGCGCCCGCGACCTCCGGCAGCCCCGGAATTGGCGTGTTCTTGCACGGCGGAGCAATGGTCTGTTGGCTGGCAGACTTGTTGAGGTCAGGGAAGCTCACGCCCTGCATCGCGTCGAGATGATACAAATAGCCCCAGAACTCCTGGAATCCATGAGCCGTCGGCAACGCATCGGTATGATCGCCGAGATGGTTCTTCCCGAACTCGCCGGTGTTGTAGCCGAGATCGAGCAGGAACTTGGCCAGCGCCGGCGTGCCGGGCCGCAGATAGGATGGACTGCCGGGCAATTGCGGAGGAATCATACCGGTGCGCAGCGGGTGCATTCCGGTGAAGAAGGCATTTCGCCCTGCCGTGCAACTTTGCTCGGCATAATAATGGGTGAAGATCGCACCCTCGTTGCCGATGCGATCGATGTTGGGTGTCTCGCCAACCATCAATCCGCGATGATAAATGCTTGGCTGGTATAGTCCAATGTCGTCGCCCATGATGAAGAGGATGTTGGGCTTTCCGGCTGGTGCCTGTGCGAAGGCGGGCTGGGAGATTGCCGGCAGACTGACTGCCGCCAAGGCGGTTGCTGACACCAGCATACGTTTGAAGTTTCTAGTGATCTTCATAACTCCGGCTCCTAGCTGTCACGATACTTGATCGGCAGACTTCTCGAAGTATGGGGGTTCAGAAGCGAAGAGGAGCTGCCCCACTCGCAGAGCTCCGCTCTCCGTGAAGGTTAGTCTGTCCGATCTTTCTTCGATCGCGCTATGCGAATTCGGCACAGCGCTTAAATTACTCCTCCTTGCTGGAGACGCGGCGCAACGTTGATGACGGCGTTTCCCCGAAGACGTCGCGGTAAGCCACCGCGAAGCGCCCGAGTTCGGTGAAGTGATGATTTCGCGCAATCTCTGAAACACTGGCTGATGCCGGATCGGCGCAACGCAACGCTGATCGCGCCCTATTCAATCGCTGCAACAGGTAGTAGCGGCTTGGACTAACGCCCAGAAATTCTGCGCAGCAAAGACGCAAGGTGCGCTCCGGCACCCCGATTGTCGTGCAGAGCTCCGACAGATTCAAATGTGGCTCTCTTTGTCGAGCCAAGCAGTCCTCAAAACTAACCATAATATCCGAGTGGCGTCGCCTGGAGTTCGGGGGCCTGCCCCCATTCTTGATCGACAGGCATTTGACAAGCGCGCTGAGCAACTCGCGCTCGAGCGAGGCGGCGCCCGCTATTGAGAATACATCCCCCATCAGTTCAGCGAGATCGCACAGTTTCGAAATCATGGCCAGAAGCGTTTCGGTGGCGTCGTGTGCAGGCATGACGTCACAGGATTCTGATGGCACTCTGATACTTTCGCCGATCAACCTTTTGCTGCATGCGGCGAGCTCGTCTGGCGGCAGAGATATAAGGCACCACTCGGCTCCTCCGGTGGTGCGCTGGTGTGCTCGCTGTTCAAGGGAATGGAACACCAGGTCGCCGAAGTTCAAGGCCACGCCGCAATAGACCATGCTCCGCGTCCGGCTTGTCGAAAACGAGATATGCACATGGGCCGACGGCAAGGCGAAAAAGGCGATGCGGGGAAGGTTCTCTCTTCCTCTCAGCACGTGCAGGCGTCCAATTTTCAAGTGGGTCAATTGCCCCTTGAACTCTCCATTAGCTGTCACAAAAAGCTCGACCTTTTCTGCTCCAATCGCCGCACCGTAGGCGTCGGGACTAACGAAGATCGCCGTTCCGTTCTGGATCATCCGAATCGTCTCGTTCGAGATGGCCGCCACCGTCGCCAGCCCAGCTGGGCTACAGCATGGTAGATTGGCAACGACCTGCCTATGCAGCTTCGGAAGCCGATTGTGCTCCTTGGCGTCTTTTGCTGCCTGACGACCAGCGCTAGGCAACTCGTGCTTTGCTCCGAGTGTTGCGCCGGTACATCAACTACCCACAGTTTGTGGTTTTTGCCGATTTTGCATAGCTTAAGGCCGAACCGCGGATAGCATATGACAAGCAAGTATCGAGGAGCGGGCAGATGCGGCGTGATCGTTCGATCAGGAACTTTCAGCTCGGCGCCGGTGCGATCTGTGCGATGCTGATCCTCACAATCCAACAGTCCGGCGCCGACGAAAGCGGCATTTCGTTCTGGCTGCCTGGCCAGGTCAGCAGTCTGCCAGCGGTCCCGCAGGGCGCGCCGGGCTGGTCGATGGGAACGGTCTATTACCACACGAGTGTTGCAGCCTCCGGCTCCGTCGCTGCGGCAAGAGAGATTCAGGTTGGCAGGTTCGCGCCGACCGTCAATGTCAGCCTCAACGCCAGCCTGAATGCGCAAGCCGATCTCTTGTTGCTCAACCCGACCTACACTTTCGCCACGCCGGTGCTTGGTGGTCAGTTGGCGATGGGAGTAACCGGCATATTCGGCCGGTCAGCCGCGACCATCGATGGAACACTGACAGCTAACGTCGGAGGATTCGCGGCCACCCGGATGGGAAGTATCGGAGATTCGATCACCTCTGTCGGCGATCTCTACCCGATGATCACCCTTAAATGGAACGCGGGTGTCAACAATTACATGACGTACATCACGGGCGACATTCCGGTCGGCGCTTACGATCCAAGTCGCATCGCTAACCTTGGGATCGGCCACGGTGCAATCGATGCCGGCGGCGGCTACACCTACCTGAACCCGGCTTCCGGCGTGACGATTTCCGGCGTTGCGGGGGTTACCTACAATTTCAAGAACCCCGACACTCAGGTTCAAAGCGGGGTCGACTTCCATTTCGACTGGAGCACGGCGCAATTTCTTACGAAACAGGCGTTCGTGGGCTTCGTTGGTTACGCTTATCAGCAAGTCTCAGATGATACCGGCGGCAATCCACTACTTGGCGGCTTCAGATCCCGCGTTCTTGGCGTGGGCCCCCAGTTCGGATACATTTTTCCCATTGGCGACATGCAGGGATATTTAAACATCAAGGCGTATGGGGAGTTCAATGCGGCCAACCGGCCATCTGGTTGGAATACTTGGCTGACGTTTGCGATTGCCCCGACTGCGGCAACGGATGCCAAGGCCGCTCGGCATCTTGTGACGAAGTAATTGGCGCAAAGCCGCCGAAGCCTCTCAACGCGCCTTCCTACTTTCCTTCTAATTGCTCGATCGAACGAGCTTGCCAGCAATTCCGCACGCATTCAAGCCGGCTAATCACGACCAACGGCTAAGGCCATCGCCACTTGGCACGCGTGGCTGCAACGGCGCCCGGGGACGCCGAACGAAGTGCAGATAGATTGAACCGAAAAGGGCTTCAGCGCGCATCGAAGGGAAAGATCACTTTCCAGTCTTTTTTCATGTCGATCACGGTCCAACCATTTGTGGCGGCCGCGTCCAAAGCAACGTCGAGATGTCCAAAATGCGACTGCCGATCGTAGGCGTACTCGCGTACTGCGTCGGTGTGATGAACGATCGCCCCAAAGCGCAAGCCGTCGCTGATGGTAGTCCATTGGAGCATTTCGAGATCTCCGTCTGAGTTTCCGAATGCAGCAATCGGGCGGCGGCCTATGGCTTCGTTGATGCCGACGGGCTTGCCCGCCTTATCGTCGATGAAGTTCAACTCCGGCAAACGAAACAGCGTAGGAATTCCGTCGCGCATCTCGAATCTGGTCTTGATAGATGAGCCTACGACCTGGTCGGGAGGAACCCCGTAAATCTTATCTGTCCAAGGACGCATGAACTCAACTCCACCGCCCGAGACGATAAAGGTCCTGAAGCCGTTCGCCCGGAGATAAGAGAGCAACTCAAGCATTGGCTGGTAAACCAGATCAGTATAGGGCCGCCGGAAGCGCGTATCGCGCGCCGTGGCGAGCCAATCGATTACTATTTTGGAGAACTCGTCAGTAGTCATCCCGGCATGGGTCTGCATGATCAGATCGAGCAGGCTGCGCTCGCTGAAGCCCGCCAGTGCTTTCATGTCGCCCTCGAGGACCGACTGGAAAGGCTCGGTATATCGCCATTCCGGATGCAAGGGCGCTAAAGTCTTTACCCGCTCAAGCGCGAATGCCAGCTGAACATACATTGGTTGCTCAACCCAAAGCGTACCATCGTTGTCGAAGGTCGCCACACGTGCGGCGGGCGCCACATACTGGGAACTTCCGGATGTCGTAACTCGACGCACGAAATCAACGATAGCTTGTTTCGTCGACGTATCGTTCCATGACGGCAACGGGTCATCTTGAGCAGACGCGCGCGGAAGCCAGCTGAGAGTCAGCGCCAGGCCCAAGATCGCGCCGGCAACGGCGCGCCAAAGTTTGCGCCTCATAGCTCACCTCCAAAAGCTGATCGTTTAGAGCGGCCCGTCTAGTCAAAGCTTGATAGACTTGGATGCTCACCGTCTATGCAGTTTCGGCGGATCTTCGGAGGACACTGTTTACCCAGCCACCAACGAGGGCGCTCGACATTGCTTAATCCTTCCAAAATATGTCCCCCTACCCCGCACGTTCACAAGGAACTGTCGCAAAATCAAATGATCTTGGATTTTCTCCGGAATTGCATAGCGCGCGTGAGCGTTGAACTTCAGACTACGGCAAGCCACTGCCATAAACCACCTCCAGGCACGATCGCTTTGGAGCGCGAGGACAGCAACTACTCCATGTGGCCGACTGCACGATTGTAGGAATTGCTCATGATCACTGCTCGCTCGTTCGCTATCATTCTCATCCTTGAACATTTGCTGCCGTCAGCGGCCATCGCCAAAGACGGGCACGAAGACACCGTGGCGATTCGTGATACCCGGTCCGCTCCGCGGGTGAGATCCAGTATCGTCGCTCGACAGGATTTGTTTGATAGGCGCAACCCAAATAACCTTCGCGTAGACTGGCCCAGCCCTCCTGCTCAACCCGGGCAGTTCTGAGGGAGCAATCTTATTGGTGAACGCATCCATCCGGGAAGTTTAGTGATCTCGTGCCGACCACCGAACTGTCTTATCACTTTCAAAGAGGCCAAGATGCGCAAGATGCTCCTTATCGCGACAACAATGCTTTTGGCGGCAAGCTCGCGTGCCCAGGCACAAACGGACCTCACCGCATACGCGGATGCAAACGGATACATCGACGTCCAAACATTGACCTGCGCCGCGCTTGCGGGCACCTGGCAGGGGGACGCCGATCGGCTCACCACCTGGTATAGCGGCTGGTACAACGGCCTCGCCAAGAAGCATTACTTCAATATAGCGAGATCGAAGGAGCTCGAGCACGAGGTGATCGTCTACTGCAAGGCAAATCCTCAAATACGGATCATCGAGGCCATTGACGTCATGCTCAAGCAAGAGAGACTCTCGACCGGCTTTAAATGATAGTGCCCGCAACTGTTTAGATGCGCTGAGGTGGAGCACGTACTCCTTTCGAAACCGCCTTATCCAGATTCTGCATCAGCATTGGTTGGCGCGAAAATTAGATTCGATCGCCGGAATTGCATAGTCAAACGCGCAATGCTCTTCCATCGTCGCCCGAGCGTCGGGACGCCTTGCGCAAATTCTGGAAGCGAGAACGTCCGAGAACGTCAGGAATAAGGGGGCGATATGACGAGCAAGACCAAGACTGCCGTGCTCGCAGGATTTTTGGGCGTTTCCATCGCGTTCACAGCGATCGCCGGCGCGTTTGGGCAGACTGCTCCAACATCGTCCTCTATGAAAACGATCGGCACTCCTACCGCCGGTGTCAAACCGGAAATCGTCCCGTCGTTATTCGTGATGAACTCCCGCAGCGCGACGCTGCAGGGGGACAATCTTGTTCTGACTGGTGTCACGCCAAGCTCAATCATCTTCGCCGATCGCCCAATACGAGCCGCCGGTCACCAGGCCACCGCCGACGTGATTGCAGAATGGGGCGCAGGCGAGGACAGCTTCGCTAAGAATCCGCCCAACGCGACGGTGTCCGTTTTAGCGAAGGACGGCTCAGTGAAGGATGCAGTCGTGGTGCTGAAGAACCCGAAGCTCGAGAGTGACAAGCTGACTTTCACCGTGCAGACGCTGGAAGGTGATCTCGCCGGCGCCGACGGAGCGGCAGCGATCTTCATCGATATTATCGGGCGACCGCTAACGCCGCTATCGTTTGCCGGAGTTGCCCGCCGTTCAGCATTCCGCGGCGCAATGTACGCGGGTGCTGCAGGGGCTGCCGCATATGGGGCGGCCGCTTATGCCGCGCCTTATTATCGGTCCTATCCGCCCCCTCCGGCCTGCGGCTACTACCCCTACCCGCCCTGCTATTGAAGACGCACCTCCGAGAACAGACCCTCTTGCCTTCGGAGCTCGGCGTCCATTACCGCATGCGCTCGATCCTGCGAACCGCTCGGCTAATGCTCCTCCCGACTCCCGTCCGTAAACTTGGCGACTTCAACTCACAGGGACCAGTCATGTGGCGTTTGGCACGTATCGCTCTCCTCGCCACCACGACCGGCGCTGTTAGCGCATCGGCATCTGCTGCCGACCTCCCCGGCCGAATGGAGCCACTTGCGCCGGTCGCGTATGCGCCTGCGTTTTCCTGGACAGGCTTCTACGTTGGTGGCGAGCTGGGGTGGATACAAACCAACCCCCAATACAAGACCGGCGCCCTATTGCTCGGGGCTCCATTCCTGCTCACATCCGGCTCACGCAAGGATGGCCTGACATATGGAATTCTCACTGGCTATAACTACCAAGCGGGTCAGTTTGTGCTGGGTGTGGAAGGCGATTTTCAGGGATGGACGGTCGGCGCTATTCGCTACACCGCGATCACCGGCGATTTCCTTACGGCGCATAGCAAATGGGGCGGCTCGATACGCGGCCGCCTCGGCTACGCCGCCGACCGGGCCCTGCTCTATGTGACGGGTGGAGCGGCGTTCGCATCCATCGAGACCTCGATACCCTTTACCGGCATTTCAGTCGGCGGCGACGGCACGCGCGTGGGCTGGACGGTCGGCGCCGGGCTGGACTACGCGATCACAAACAACTGGTTCACGGGCCTCGAGTATCGCTACTCGCAGTATCAATCCAGATCCTTGGTGTACCCGATACCGGTTCTCAATCTTGGCATCATCGGCCTTAAGCAAGAGCTGAGCAACAACCAGGTCAGTGCTCGCCTTGGCTATAAGTTCTGAATCGTTTTCGAACCTGGCTAAGCGATCGACTAATTACAGCAACGCGGGATTTCGTCATGCTCAAACATCTAGGCACGCTGTTGCTCGTAGGGCTCGCCACGGTATTTGTATCACCTGCGTTTGCCCAGCAGCCGCCTCCCGGAGTTAGCGTCGGTACTCTCACGTGCAAAATGGCACCTTCCATCGGCTTGATCTTTGGATCCCGCCAGCGGATGGCATGCCGCTTCGCACCCAATGGCCCTTATCCGCCAGAAGCCTATCTTGGTGTAATGGGCACTATTGGTATCGATATCGGGATTACGGCAGGCGGGGCGATGGCGTGGGGCGTCTTTGCACCCACAGCAGGTCCACGGCGCGGAGCGCTATCCGGCACTTATGTGGGTGCGAGTGGCGCCGTTGGCGTAGGCGTCGGGGTCGGCGCCAATCTGCTGTTCGGTGGAACGGGGCGTTCGATCGCCTTGCAGCCGCTCTCCCTCGAGGGCTCGGTCGGCATCAATTTGTCGCTTGGAGTTTCAAGCCTCACGCTTACCCTGGCGCAATGAATTCCAGCCAGAGAACATCCCCAGTTTTCATCACGAACCTGCAGCCAGTTCCAACGACCGCGCGGTTCGGAGCCAGTCATCAGAGGACGTATCGATGAGAATGACAATGAGATCAATTATCATCCTTGGGGCTTTCTCGTTGCTCGCCATTTGCTCGATCGGCAACGCCTCCGCGCAGGCAGACGTCGGAAAGGCGCTTTTGGAAAAGCTGACCGCCAGGGTGGCAAAGCTTGAGAGCGCCTGCGCAAGCGACATCAAGAAGTACTGCAAAACAGTGACGCCTGGTGAAGGGCGCATGATTTATTGCATGCAAGCCCATGAAGACAAGATCAGCCCCAAATGCGCTTTTGAACTCGGGGAAGCCGCCACAAGTGTGCAAACGACCGCAGACGTTCTGAAAGACGCTGTGCTTGCGTGCAAGGCCGAGATAACCGGAACGTGCGGAAAGATAGTGCCCGGCCAAGGTCGAATTGCTGCTTGTCTGCTGTCGAATAAATCGACAGCGTCGGCAGGTTGCGTGGAAGCCATTCAGAAGGTCGAGACCATGTCATCTCAATAGCACATCAAAGCTTTCGAACTTGCCGGGTTCCGCATCGGCCTGCCGGTCTCACGAAAGCCGCTGACCCAAGCGGTGCCGAAGCACTTCCGTGCTGACCAACAACCGGAAGAATGGACCGATGGCGGGACACGAAAGCCACTATCGAGTATCAGACAGGACATTGCTGGTTTGCTCGCAAGAGCGGCTGAGCCTACTCCAGCACACGATCAATTCACGTTTCCAATAACCAGCTTCTTAAGACTCGCCAAGGCCCCGTAACACTCCGCCAATTCCAAAAGCCTCCGTCTTTGCGGTCCATCCTCCATGCTTGCAGCGTCTTGACTGAGGATTTGCGAGAGTTCGTCGCACTCCTTCAAGGTTAGATGTTGATCTTCGATCGAGGGTCTGACGTTTATCGATTTGTTCACGCTGGCTACCCTTCTGGCGGCGCTCGCGATCAAGCCATTAAGGGGAATTTTGCGCTATAACATGGGATAAATCCCGTGATCTTTCTCAATGTCTGTTCCAGCGGAGCAATGTGAGTGATTCCGGAATGCTTGTCCGCTTGTAATGCCGATTTTGCATAGCCTGCGGCGGCCCGTCTCTTCAGAGTGAGCTCGTTCACGAAGCGAAGGGTCCAAACATGTCGTCGCCCCACAAACACATTCTCGCTTCACTCGCATCTAAGCTGGGTCATGCAATCCCGCTGATTCTTTGCGTCGCATTTACCCCCAATGCGGTCTGGGCAGCGCCTCTGACACCGATTGCGCTAACACCGTCTGCGGACATCGAGCAGGTTCGCGCCGCCGTTCACCGCGGCGGCGCGGTGGTCGGCGCTCGGGGCGGCGCCGTGGTTCGCCGCGGGACTGCCGTCGCTGGGCCGCGGGGCAATGTTGCGGTCCGGCGCACCACGGTGGTTCGCCCAGGCGGCCGCTGGGCCCGTCCCGGCTGGTATCGGTGGCCCGTCGGCGGCGCCATAGCTGCCGGGGCGGCTATCGGTTTCGTCACGGCGGCCACAGCCGCAGCCTGGGCGGGAGCTCCACCAACACCTGGAATGTGCTGGTACTATACAGATCCGTCTCGAACGCAGGGTTTCTGGGACTATTGCGCTCAGTAGCCCATGGCTCGGCAACGCCGGTCAGGCGGCGCCGCTGAGGAAAGCTTCTCGAAACATCGAGCTTGCGGCCGGAAACTGTAGCTCACGTCAGGACTTCCGCACGATTGCGGTCGCGCCGCGATCGTGCAGGCAACTGCTTTGATCAGACGAGTCGTCCGACCGTAGTCCACCAAGAGAAAGCTCTTTCAGTTGGACTAGATGCCATAACGCCGGCATATCGCCCGCAGCCTGGAGACGCATCCTGCGCAGGGCGCGCCGCGGGTCTCAACCTCGATACCCGCCACGTATTCCCCGGGACCGCACTGGGTGATTGATTTGCCGGGCTTTGGGCTGGTCCAAGGGCCTTGCGTGGTACCAGGAGGGATCGGCGCCGTCGGGACGGTTGTTTGCGCAAACACGACAGAGTTTGACGCGATCAGGATGACGATGAGGCTCGCGATTTTCATAGAAGAAGCTTCGCATCCGACAGTTCGAAGTAAACACCCAGTCGCTACAGCGCGAACTCGCTGTGCTCTCGCTATCGCCAGGCGGTCTTCCAGCCGAATCCAACACTCATCCAGAGCGCATTGTCCGGGACGAGAGCATCTGCAGCACTCCAGCCGCTGATCTTGAAGACCGGCGGCTCAAGCACGTTCAGTTCTGGCGCAGCGAAAGCGGACGGGACCAGCTGAGTGACGGGCGCAACAGCAAGGCAGGCGGCGCCGGCCATGAAGGTACGGCGATCGACGATCATGTGGTGGCTCCTTCTTCCAAACAGCCAAATTGCAATTCTCGGAACAGCCGCGTATGCCCCCACGCCCTAGTTGCCCTCGCAAAGACCTCGGCGGCCACATCGTCCTGGCCTGCTTCGACGGCAATAGCGTGAGTCTGTTTGAAGGCGCGGAGTGTTGGGCGATTTCTGAGATTTACTTGCGCGAGTTCGAGTGCCCGCAACAGATCGCCTCCGCTCCCGGCATAAAACTCCGCGCCGTGATCGGCAAACGCCAGCAGGTGCTTGTCCAACAGGTTCTCAAACCCTGTTCGCGCAGCCTCCATATGCTGCTCGGCCTCAACGGCTCTTCCGGCAACAAGCAGGACGTCGGCCAGCCGCCACGCTGCTTCGGGATCCCCGCTTGCAACGGCCGGCCTGAGCGTCGCTTCGGCTTCGCCAAGTCGCTCCTCCGCCAAAAGGATCTCCGACAAATGAACGCGGGCCCGGACGTAAGACGGCAGTGTGAGCGTCGCCTTGAAATACCATTGTTCGGCGCGCGACAGCTGTCGGTCTGGAGCCAGCTCGCCCCAGAGCATGCCTAGTTGGAAACAGATCCAGGCCACCGGAAATGGCGAGACATCCTGATAATCTCGCAATGCCTGTCGCAGCGTCCGGTCGGCCTCCTTAAACTCTCCAACATCCGCCAACACTCCTCCGAGTGCGACCATATCCTCCAGGCGCCCGGACGCTGCGACCATCTCGCGCCGCTCATCAAGCACTGCTCCCAGGTTCCTGCCGCAGGCCTGATCCACGGATAGCATGACGCGCTTCACGTCTGCGGCGGGGGCGCCACCAAGGCTCGCCTGAGCCAGATAATGCCGCGCGTCCGAGAAACGATGCGCCGCCGAAGCGACTTGCGCCTGAACCAGCATCGTGCGCGCCGACATACCGTCCAACTCGGCAAGCTGCTCCGCCAAAAATTCCATGTGGGCGAGCGCGGATACGTCGCCGGCGAATTGCGCCGCCAGTTGCTCGTGCTCTAATACGATTTCCGCAGCGCCCCGACGTTGCGGATCCTGATGAAAGCGGCTCCAGGAGCGCTCACGCGCGCTCTTGAGGTTGACGACGGCAATCTCGCCATCGGTCGTCTGGAAAGGCTCGCTATCGAGCACTGCGGCTTCGGTCATGGTCACCTCAGAAGCGTGTCTTGAGACTGTCCAGTCCCGCCTTGAACAATGTCGACACTATGGTCTTCGTGATCAGCGTGCCGGGACCATTCGGCAGATACTGAGCGCGCCATTCCACCGAACAGCCGGCGCCATTGGGCTTGACGGAAAGCGTCCCGGTGTAGTTGGCCACAGGCAAACCCGCGACATTGGCGTAGCGGTACAACCGGCCTGAGTTGTCGACCGCCTCGAGACGCTCGATGATCTGCTTGCCGTCGATTGTTTCAATCGTTCGCAACTGACCCGGGCCGGTCCCGGTTAAGCGAACCTCCGCGATCAGGGGATGCCAAGTCGCGACGCCGAACTGGCCGATCAGCTCCCAGACCTTGTCGGGCGTCGCGCCGACATCGACCGTCTCGGCTACTGTCTGCAGGTCCATGTTCGGCGTGGCAAGGTAGGGGAAGGTCTTGGCTCCGGGCTTCGTTGCCTTCGTTGTCCCACCTTCCATCAGTTCGCGATCGCGGTTCACGATCCAGCTGAACAATATATCGATGACATTGGCATCGACCGTACGGCCGCCGCCAGTCTGATAGGCTTTCCCGTTGAGTGTGCTTTTCTCGATTTCCAGATGACTCGCGTCGCTGATCGGCTTTGCCACGTCGAAAAGCAGAAAATCGTCAAGGAACATGTTTGCATTCGCGGCGAGCGCGGACGGCGTCCAATCCTGCTTGCTGTCCCGCATGTCGTAGTTGGCCAGGCTATCCTTCAACCGCTGAAAGAAGAGAGGTCGAAGCTTTTCATCGATTGCGAATGGCGTCTGCTGGTTCCAGAGGTCGCGAATATCGTCGACACCCTTCAGGCCCGAGTTGTCCAGTCGAACGTTGGTCTGTTCGGGACGGCCTACCCAATCCATCCGTGGCGGGGGATGGCCGACGAATGCCCCGGGGCGCGGAATTGGCAGCGTTTCAGCGATCACTCCGAACAGTGAACCCCTCTCGGGATTGAGCACGCGCGCCGTATCGAATTCGATGACGATGCTGAGCACGTTGTCGTTGAAGAGAAGGTTCTGAAATTTCCGCATGACGCCGCCTTCGTTAAGCCAGGCGAGGATGAACGGATCCGAGCGCATACCGGCAAACACACGGAAATTGCCATCGGGGGTGGATGCTCCTTTTTCGTCGCCGACAAGAAAACGAAGCGTTTGTCCGTCCGGCATCGTACAACTGCCGCGCTGCAGGGGCTTGCCGTCCGCGGCGCCGCGCTCAAGGCCATCGAACCGGCACGAAAAGCGAATTTCCGGGTCGGCCGTCTCGAACATGGCAGCGTCGCCAACTCCGGACACTTTTGCCCTTCGAACGACAATTGAATGATCGATCGCGTTCGAGAAGATCGCGTCGACCCCGCAAGTCGGAAACACGTTTGCGGCGAGTACGGTGCGTGACGGATTCTCCGGACTCGTGAATGCGAACAGGTCCGTCAGATCAGCCGAGGGATCCCCGATCTGTCGCGGCCCATCGATATGATCCGACATAGTCCCACTCCACTCATGCGTCTCGAGCAGTCATCGACACGGGCACGGCCCAATGCCGTCTTCACTATTTCTGTGGAAGTTGGCCTTCCGGAAAACCACCAAAAGGCGTGACGCGCCCGGGTGTCTCAGGAATGGATTTCAAGTACTCCACCAGAGCCCAACGGTCTTGGTCCCGCAGCAGGGGGCCGACGACACCGTCGCCCCGTGGACCGTCCTGGAAGGAATGCCCGCGGTTCGAGTTGCCAAGGAGTGTCGTATCCATGAGGAATGTCCCGGACGTCGCGGTGCTATCAAACCCAACCTTGACGGGGTCGAAGTCCCCGCCGAGATAGAACTTCTTGGTGCGCTCAGCCGCGGGTATCAGCATCTCATAGAGGTTGGGTACTGATCCGTTGTGCAGGAAAGGCGGCGTAGCCCACACGCCGTCTCGCGGGGCCGCCTTGTAGACGTGATCCGCCGGCCGCGGCGTCGGCATTTCGCGATAGCCGTCCAAAGCCAACATCTGCGCATCCGTCGGCTTCAGCTTGCGGATAGCGACTTCCCGCGCCTCGCCACCGAGCACGGTGCTGAATATGAAGGGCTCCAGCAATGGCTTGTCCAGAAACTCCGGAGGCAAGAACTTGGCCAATTCGCCGGTGATGGCCAACGGTCTAAGGGTGAAGAGCTGCGGCTCGGTCCCCACGTAGGATTGCGGCGTCAGTCCCACGAGGACGAATCGTTTCCCGTATTTGTTCGGTTCGGTCCAGCGGTAGGGCCAGGCGTTATGGCAGCTCGCGCAATGCTCCATGAACAAAGCCTTGCCCGCCTTTGCCTTGTCCCGGTCAATTGCTCCGAACACGTTCTCCGGCCAACTCGGTGGCGCCAGGCGCTCGAGTTGGCCCTCGACGCGCGCAAGCTCAGCTATTGCCCCGTTTGATTGGAACAGCCCTTCGGCGGGAGATTTGGAGGTAAGATCAACGGGCAGGAAGACGCCCATGGTCTCACCAAAGTTGCGAGCTATCGGACTCTGAGCGAATGCACTCCACTGCGTCCACAAGCCTTGGGGCGCATTCCAGAGGAACGGCGGTTTGACCGGCGCATTTCCCGTCGACCAATTCTCGCGAATTCCCGACAGCGTTGCCGTCGTGCGATCCACGATCATGGTGAGCGCATCGACTCGTCCAGGCCCCCAAGGGTGCGGCGTGATCGAAGTTCGCGTGACATATTCTTGCACGCGGGCCCGTTCACTCTCTATTTGCTTACGCAACTTGTCCTTTGCGTCTGGAGTCGTTGCTTTGAGCCGCGACGCCAGGCGGTCGAATTTTGCAGTGTCGATCAGATTTTTTTCGAGCGCCTCGCTGATGCCGGCAGCCAGCCCTTGGAAATCAAACGTGTTCGAGATCCCGCCTTCGATCCGAATGAGCTTGCCCTTGTACTTCAGCAGCCCTTGGTGGCAGGCCGCGCAGGTCATTCCCGCGTACTCGCCGGCGGGCCAGCCTTTAATTGCAGTCGCAACATTGGTCTTGCTGATACCGATCGGCAGGCCGTCCGGGTTAGCGGGGCTGACGGACTGAGGGACCAGGCCGTAGCGCGGACCGCTCAAGCCATTGCGAAACAAATCCTGGCTGTCTGCGGCTTCCATGTGCAGATAGAGGTCATATGCGAGGACTGCGGACCCCTGCGAGAAATTGTAGTACCACTCGCGATCCTCCTTGGACCACGCCTGGTCGAGCAGGACAACTGAGTCTGCCGATGGGGCCTGTTGCGCGCTCGCGGGCACCGCCGCCGGCAACGCAAGCAACGAGCTCACACCGAGAATCTGTAGTGCCCTTTTCATGACAGCGCTCCGTTCAAGTTTGACGTGCAAACACTTCCTTTGTCCGGCAGAGATCCGACCGGGCAAAGGAAGGAGTAATCGAGGACTCGGCGCTCGAATATTGAGGTAAATCCAGCAACGCGACTATGCAGTTTCGGCACATTGGCCCGTCGTCCCGGAGCATCCTGAATCTTTTTGCAGTCAGCCGGGAGTCACTTGAGCGAGGCATAATAGGCCGCGAGGTCCTCGATATCCTGGTCGCTGAGCGAAACCGCTAGACCGTGCATCACGGAGTTGACCTTGCCGGATTTGAAGTCCTTCAGCGCCTTGACCAAATCGGCTTCCGGCTTGCCCGCCAACGCGGGATACGGTCCCATCCCCTGACCCATATCGCCGTGGCATCCTCCGCATGTGAAGGCTTTATCCTTGCCCGCTGATGCATTTCCTGCTGCTTGGGCGCCGCTGGCAACAACCCCGAACGATGCGACTATAAATATTGCGGCGAATTTGCGGGACATGTCATCCACCTCTTCAAAGCGCGAGCTAAACTCCACTTGACTGGCAGAGACTTAAACCCGCCATCGGAACGGGAATTGAGAGCTCGCAACATCGGTTATTGCACCGAATCCGCGACAGCGACTATGCAGTTTCGACACGTGCACCACTGTCAGACCGTCGAATGCTTCACCCGCACCGAGCGCCGTAGTCAGCTATCGCACGGCGCTAAGCGGTCGAATGAGCACGGTGTAGTCAATCACGAACTGGAATTCCGGCTGAGGATTGCGTAGGTTACCCTGTTGCCAAACATTGGAATATTGCGCCCTCAGGCGAAATCCCTTTAGGGGTCCCTCGGTCGGGCGGTACTGCATCCAAAAATCCAGTTCGTCCCGGTTGGGTATCGACAAATTATTGCTGGGGTTGATGGCGCCCCAGCCACGGGTATACCAAGTCCCGGCGCCAAGTCCTGGAAGACCAAACGCTCCGAAATCATATGCGACGCTGGCGCCGACGGCCTTCTCGTTGGCCTTGTCGAATGTGAGCTGTTGCATGCTGGCATAATTCGGATTGCCGCCGAATGGCGAGATCGGATTGGCGCCTGAGCCGCTCATCGACCCCATGACGAAAAACGTCCACCCGGCATAGAGCATCTGCGCCTTTGCAGAAGCTTGATAGGTCTCGAAGGGCGCCCCCGTCAGCAGGTTGGCGCCGAGGCTTCGTTGATTGGTGACGTTCGCGCCGACGATCCAGTTCGGAACACCGCTCGGCTGCCTGAAGTCGTATTCCACCTGGGCAAAAGCCCCGTTGATAAAGTCCTGGACGTTGTAGTCCATGGCGACGAGGGAGAGTCCTGGAACCGGCCGGACTCTGAGCATCCCGAACGCTGCTCCGTGGTTGGCAACGTCCCCGCCCGCCACCGCATTCGACATCGGAATAAAGTCGTTCGAATCCCGCTGTTTCATGTTCCAGAGATAACCGGCGGCGTAGTCGTAATTGCGCTGCAGGTCCGGCAGCGACACCACCGTTGCGCCCTCGAACGTATTCGGCAGCATTCGGTTATCCTGCGGGTTGATCAGCGGCGTATCCACCAATTGCCGGCCTCCGCGAAACTCCTGATCACCGAACTGCACGCGGCCATAGATCTGCCCGAGCGTCCCGATCGAACTCTGCGGTGGCGCCAACAGCAGCGTGCCGCCCTGATCCGGAGGCGCGAAGATCGGCTGCGAGGTATAGGCTGCGACCTGGACCCCGAACACGTCGCCGATAAGCCCTGACCGAAATGCCAGCCAGCCTCCCCCTGCCCAGGCCTGCGACCTCGATCCATTGGAATTGTCGCGGGTCAGATCAAAAGTTCGAGCGACGAACTGCACGAGAGACTCGCTGAAGAACTTTGGCGTTTCGGCTGAGGGTCGTGACCAGTAGATTTCGTTCATGTAAGGCTGCGGCGGGATCTTCGCGACGGTCCAGACAAGATACTCCTGATCCGCAACCTCCTTGCGCTGTTCGGGCAGGAGCCGTTGAAACTGCGATTGAGCTTGAGCAGGCGTGATCACACCGATCGATCCGGCCCAGAATGTGATCCAGCCGGCAGCGAGCAGCCACAAGGACATGCGGCCTCGATGAAAAGCTCGATTCCACCTGAACCAACGCATCGCAGCATCCTGGACGCTTGTTCGAATGGCCTGGCCTAAAACTGGCCGCACGAACCAATCGTACTGTCAAAGGGACGGAATTGAAAACCTGAATTCGCCGACCCTCAAATAGCAACCACGAAAACTGATATCAGCCGAATTTGCATAGCGGTCGCGGAATTATGCGATCAATCTCGCTGTCAAACGCGCACGGCTTCGACGATCTCCCGTTATTCCGCGGGCTTCGCGGACGGCGGTCCGATCGGCTGTGGACAACGGGACTACTCACCGAGGACGTCGCCGGGTATGACCACCACGATCAAATTGACCGTCAACGGCAAGGCAGCGGTGCTGACCACTGAAGACCCAAGCATGCCCCTGCTCTACGCGCTGCGCGACCAGCTCGGCCTGCACGGCCTGCATTTCGGTTGCGGACTTGCCCAATGCGGTGCCTGCAGCGTGCACTATTACGGCGAGGCGCTGCGCAGCTGCGTTATGCCGGTGTCGGCGGTTGCCGACGCCGATATCGTGACCCTGGAGGGGCTCGGGACGCCAGAGAAGCCGCATCCGGTTCAACAGGCCTTCATCGACGAGCAGGCGGCGCAGTGCGGCTACTGCATCAACGGAATGATCATGCAGGCCGCCGCATTCCTCGCAACGACCAAACGTCCGACCGAAGATCAAGTCAGACAGGCGCTTGCCGGAAATCTTTGCAAATGCGGCACCCACGTCCGGATCCTGCGCGCCGTGATGCGCGCCGCCGAGAAAATGGCATGAGCGCGCAGATCGCCTCCACGCCGTTGTCCCGCCGCGCCCTTTTGGTGCAGGGAGGAGCGCTCGTGGTGGCGTTTTCCCTTGCGCCACGCGCAGGCCGCACTGAAACCGCGGCCGACAAGAGCGTAGCTGCCGACGACGTTGGCGGGTTCATCGCAATCGACGCGACCGGCAAGGTCACGATCTATTCGGGGAAGGTGGAGCTTGGAACCGGCGCCGTGACGGCGATCGCCCAGATCGCCGCGGAAGAGCTGTGCGTCTCGCTCGATCGCGTCGAAATGATCCAGGGCGATACCCAGCTGACGCCTAACCAGGGGCCGACCTATGCCAGTCTGTCGATCCAGAACGGCGGCATGCAGATCAGGCGAGCCGCGGCCACGGCACGCGAGGCGCTCCTGCAGCGGGCCGCCGACAAGCTCAAGGTGGCGAAGGATACCTTGGTCGCAAAGGACGGAATCGTCGCATCGCGAACCGGCGCCGACAAGCTCTCTTATCCCGAACTGATCGGCCAGCAGAAGCTGTCGATGAAAATCGATCCCGGGGCTCCGCTGAAGGACCCGAAGGACTACACAATCGTGGGCACCTCAGCGCCTCGCCGCGACATTCCAGGCAAGATCTTCGGGACATTCAACTTCATCCAGGACCACAAGCTGCCCGGCATGCTGCATGCACGTGTCGTTCATCCGGGCGGCGTTCGCTCGGCGCTCCAAAGCTTCGACGACACCCCTTGTCGGAAGATCAAGGGCTACGTCCGCGCGGTACGCAAGGGTAATCTCCTGGCGGTGGTGGCAACCAACGAATGGGCCGCGATCAGCGCCTCGAAAGCGATCGTTGCCAAGTGGTCGGACTGGGCAGGACTACCCGTGGAGTCGCAGCTTTACGAGTACGTGCGCAGCTCCAAGGTCGACCGCAATGAGGTGCTGCAAACGGCAGGCGACACCGCCGCCGGCTTCAGGCAAGGCAAACGAACGTTCCAGGCGACGTACGACTTCGCGATTCAAACCCACGGATCGATTGGCCCATCCTGCGCAGTTGCCGATTTCAAGGACGGCCGGTTGACCGTATGGACGCCCTCGCAGGCAAGTCATCTGCTGCAGCTGCAGCTCGCGACAATGCTGAGCTTGAACCCCGAGAACGTGCGCTGCATCTTCGTGGAAGGTGCGGGCTGCTACGGCCGCAACGGCGCCGACGACTGCTCTTCCGAAGCAGCCTTGATCGCCAGGGAAATCGGCAAGCCGGTGCGACTGCAATGGATGCGGCAGGACGAACACGGTTGGGATCCCAAGGGCCCTCCCGTGGCGCTCGACTATCGCGCCAGCATCGATGACCAAGGCCAGATCACTGCTTGGGAAGCTGACATGTTCATGCCCGAGCAACCGTTCAAGCGCTCCGGTGTGACGTTGCTTGCGGCCGAGCTCGCTGGGCTGCCGAAGATGCCATTCCCCGGTTCGGCCACCCCCCACTCGGGACTCGGCATTCCCTATGCGTTGCCGAACAACAAGCTGACGGTACACTGGCTACTCGACACACCGTTGCCTTCGGCGTGGATTCGCGCGCCAGGCAACACACAGAATACGTTCGGTAACGAGACTTTTCTCGATGAAATCGCGGCGGCCACCGGTGTAGATCCGTTTGAGATCCGAGTTCGCCATCTCAAGGATTCGCGCGGACTTGAGGTACTCGAGCGCCTGCGCGCCCTCGCGAAATGGGAGCCGCGCGGCTCGCGCCCGCGCGATGCCGGTCCTGTCGCGCGCGGTCGCGGCGTAACGTACTCGAAGTACGAGAGCGTGCGGACGTATGTGGCGGTGGTCGCCGATGTGACCGTCGACCGCGCGACGGGCCACATAAAGGTCGACCGCGTGTTCGTCGCTCACGATTGCGGCCAGATCATCAATCCCGACGGCCTGCGCAATCAGATCGAAGGCAACGTCGTGCAAACGGTGAGCCGCAGCTTGGTTGAGAAAGTAACGTTCAGCCGCAGCGCCGTCACCAGCCTCAACTGGGGAAGCTATCCGATTCTGACCTTTCCCAATGTCCCCGACGTCGTGATCGACCTGATCGATCGGCCGAACGAGGTGCCTTGGGGAGCAGGTGAACCGACGACCTCTCTCCTACCTTCCGCGATCGCAAACGCCGTTTTCGACGCGACCGGTGCGCGGCTTCGATCGATCCCGTTCAGGCCGGCCCAGGTCCTGGCGGCGATGACCGTTTCAAAGCCGGGATAGCGAGACGTTGCATGCCGAACTCGGATGACCAGGTGGAAGATCACGTCTCGGCAGCCTTTTGCAGGGAGAACGTCGCGTTCAATGGCCGGGACGAAGATGTCCTGGCGATAGCAGCGAATGGCCCTCGTGGTGCTGCATCGCTCGCCGGGCTCTCAGTCCTGGTGCTGCTGGCAATCTGGATTGCCTTCTTCTTCCTCATCTTTGCGCCACGAGGCAATGTCGGATGAGCGTAGTGCCCCCAAACGTCGTCGAGGACTCGGAGCGGTGGTGGGCCTATGTCGTCGCCGGCGTCATCGGGGTCGTGTTCGCCGTCATCATCTACAGCAGCGTGCATTGGGCGGTCCAGCCTCCGTCGAACGTGGAAACGATCGACGCGAGCCGCCTGCATTTGTCGGGCGAGTTCATGGAAGACAATCTCGGATCTGCGGCACAGCCGGACGGCTCCGTGGTGGTGCGCGTCATTGCGCAGCAATACTCATTCATTCCTACCTGCATGATTGTTCCGGCAAACACGCCGGTGATCTTCCGCGTTACCAGCCCCGACGTCGTGCACGGATTTCTCATTACGGACACCAACGTCAACAGCATGGTCGTACCGGGATTCGTTGCCGAGGCACGAACGCAATTCGATAAGACCGGCGAGCACCTGATGCCGTGCCACGAGTATTGCAGCGTCGGTCACGAGGGGATGTGGGCACACGTTAGGGTCGTCGACCGATCACAGTTTGACAAGTCCTTTGGCGGCAAACCACGAGCGTCCTGTGCAGGGTAGCAATCGTATCGTTCTTGCTCATTTCTGGGCCGCGTTCGCGGCCTTCGCTGTGGCAATTCCGCTCGGTACGTGGCAGATGCTCGTACGCAGCCCGTTACATCCATGGGTCCCTCCGGAACTGTACTATCGCGCGGTCACCGGGCACGGCACTATCCTCGCCTATGTCTTTCCGACGCTGGTGGCGATGGGGTTCGGCTACGCGATGTGCGCCGTATCGCTCGGACGGCCAATGCGGGGCTTGCCGCTTGCGTGGCTTTCATTCGGTCTCGTGCTCGCGGGTGCGGCGATGGCGATCACAACGGTCGCCGCGGGAAAGGCCACCGTCCTCTATACTTTCTATCCGCCGCTGCTTGGCAGCCCGTTCTACTACCTCGGCATTCTCATCGCGGTGATCGGCTCGTGGATCTGGATCGGGCTCATGGTCTGGCATTTCAAACAATGGAAGGCAGATCATCCGGGACTGCCCGTACCCCTCGCCATGTTCGCCACCACCGTGGGCGCGCTGCTTTGGGGATGGACGTCGCTCGGGGTGGGGGCCGAGATCGTATTCCTTATACTGCCCAATGCCTTCGGGTGGACAACGACCATCGATCCCGGGCTCGCAAGGCTGCTGTTTTCGTGGACGCTCCACGCGATAGTCTACTTCTGGCTGATACCGACCTACATCTCGTTTTACGTCCTGCTGCCCCAAGCCGCCGGCGGCCGCTTGTACAGCGACAAGATGGGCCGCATTGCGTTTCTGCAACTGCTGATCTTCTCGATGCCGATCGGCATACATCATTTGTTCGTCGACCCCCAGGTCGGGGCAGGATTCAAGTTTTTGCACGCTGTTTTCACCGGGATGGTCGCGGTTCCGACGCTCCTCACGATATTTACGGTTTGCGCTTCCCTCGAAATCGCCGGCCGGCTGCGCGGCGGTCGGGGCCTGTTCGGATGGATTGCCGCCCTGCCTTGGGATCGTCCGTTCGTACTCGCCTCGGGGTTTTCGATGATCATGCTCGGACTTGGCGGGGCAAGCGGCCTCATCAACATGAGTTACGTGCTGAACTCGACCGTTCACAACACGCAATGGGTCACCGGCCATTTCCACCTGATCTACGGCGGCGCTATCGTGATCATGTATTTCGCGATTGCGTATGAACTCTGGCCGCGCCTGACGGGTCGCCCCCTTGCAGCACCGAAACTCGTACGTCTGCAATTGTGGACCTGGTTCATCGGGATGTTGATCGTCACGTTGCCTTGGCATTTGGTCGGCGTCATGGGACAGCCGCGACGCATGGCTTACTATGATTTCGCCAACTCGGCGCTGGCGGCCCAGGGGGTCTGGGTCAGCATATCGGCGCTCGGAGGCTTCGTCCTTCTTTTCTCGGCGGCGCTGTTGATCATTGTGCTGCTCGCTTCACATCGAGTGCCTGCCGCCGCAATCGCGCCGCTTCAATTCTCGCTTGCGCTCTATCCTCCGCGACGCCTTCCGGCGTCCTTGAACAGCTTTGGAATATGGGCGCTGCTGGTGTTGGCGCTGACCGTCGCAAACTATGGCTACCCGTTGGCGCAGTTTGTCTTTCTGAACAGAACTGCCGTGCCGGCGTTTCAGGTTTCCGCCGAATGAGTAAAAACCTGCCATCCCGGAACGATCCGAGGTACGCCATCTGGATTGGCGTGACGGGAGTGCTCTTTCTTTTGGCGCTTGCCGTTGGCTTCGTGTGGCTGCCGTCCGCACAACCGGGGGCCGCAGGGCTCGACCTGTGGAGTGCCATTTGCCGCGCGGTCGGCCTGCCGAGCTCGGCTCCGAAGCTCGGCACGCAAGTCACGGGTCAGCCCGCCTCGGAGGTTGCGTGGACCGTCGAGACTCGACAGAAGCTGGCGCAAGGCGATGCCGTAGCGGGTGCCGCGGCAGCGCCGGCCTGCAACAATTGCCACGGTCAAGACGGAGTCAGCTCCGATGCCATCATTCCGAACCTCGCTGGCCAGAGCGTAGCGGCCATCTACAAGCAACTGGCAGATTTCAAAGGTGGCCGGCGAAACCCCGCCGTGATGGGCGTGTATGTCTCTCCGCTATCGGAGCAGAACCTGCTCGATCTCGCCGCACATTTTGCCCGGCTTCCGCCCCTTGCCCCGCAGAGCTCCGCCAGTCCCACCGCCCGTCGTCTGGTAGAGGTTGGCGATCCGCTGCGAGGCATCGCGCCCTGCGCGTCTTGCCACGGGCCGGTCGGGAGCTCACCCGGCTCCCCTGGACTGAGGGGACAACAACGGGCTTATCTTGAGTTGCAGCTGCAATCCTTCAAGGCTGGACTCCGACGTAACGACATCAGTGAGCAGATGCGAAGTGTTGCACGTCAATTGACCAACGACGAGATCGCGATGCTGGCCGCGTACTATTCTGGCGCAGGAGGAATTGCCGGGCGCTAGAGGTTTGTTGGTAACGCGACGATTCGGCTTCAGCCCCTCGAGAGAACTTTTCAAGCACGTGCCGAAACTGCATAGCCATGTGGATAGCTCTAAAAATACCTTACGTTGTCCGCGGAATGCGAATGGGCGGCTTGATGGTGTCAGTCGCCCCGCCGCAGGCAAGGAGCAAATGCCATGGAAGCCTTGTTGGGTTTTCCGCTTGATTTCTGGGACTATGCAACCTTCCTATCTCTCTTCGTCCTTACTGCCGCCGGTTTGGGCCTCGCAGTTTTTATTCTGGGTCTACCGGGAAGGATCGCGATCGCGCGTAACCATCCTGAAGCCGAAGCTGTTTACTTGATGGGTTGGGTCGGCTTTCTGGCCGTCGTGCCTTGGGTTCAGGCCCTCGCCTGGGCCTTCCGGCCCACGACCGTTATCGATGTGCGTTACATGCCAGAGGAAAGAAGGCTTGAAACAGAACAGACGATTGCAAAGCTGACCGGCAAGGCGTTGCCCGCTATCACGCCGCCGGAAGCTCACGCTGGAGATACGCCGTCATGATGGCTGCTCTTCTCGTTCTGACGGTTGCCTGCTTTGTGTTCTGGATTGTCTTCTTCAGGTTCAAGCTCATCAAGCTGACGCCTGGCTGGGGGGTCATTTTCGGATTCTTCGTTGTCCACCTGATGCTAGTCTTCTTGATAGGCTTGCGTTTCATCACGCCGTTCTCCGCCAATGCAACCGTCGTTCAACGAACGATACAATTGGTTCCGCGCCTGCCCGAGCCTACGCTGGTCGAAGCCGTGCTGGTCGACGAAGATATTCCGGTCAAGAAGGGACAGCCTCTATTCCAGTTCGACCGCCGCCCCTACCAGTTTAAGGTCGACCAAATCGCAGCCCAGCTCGCCGCAGCCAAGCAAAATGTCAACGTGTTGAAAGCGGACGTCGACGCAGCGTCACAAGGAACGAAGAAAGCGAAAGCGGAACTCGATTATGCACAATATCAGAAGCGCATGTTCGACCAGCTGGCACAGGAGCAGGCCGTACGCCAAGAGGACGTGGAGCAATCGCTAACCCGTGTCGAAGCGGCCCAAGCGACCAACAACGCGGCCATTGCCCAGCTTGAACGTGCCACACTGCAATACAAATCCGAGATCGGCGGCGTCAACACTACCGTCGCCAATATGGACGCGCAGCTACAGTTGGCGCGCTACTATCTGGACAACACGACACTGACCGCTCCTGAAGACGGTCACATGTTCAACCTTCAGGTCCGCCCCGGAATGGTCGCCGGCACTTATCGCGTTGGCGGAATTGCGGCATTCATTGCGGATGCGGATCGTTATTTGCTGGCGACGTTCTTCCAGGAAAATCTCAAATACGTGAAGGATGGCCAGCGCGTCGAAGTTGCTCTTGATCTTTATCCAGGGCAGATCTTTGGCGGCGTGGTCGACCGCGTTTGGCGCGGCAACGGCATTGGTCAGTACCTGCCAAGCGACGATGTCCCCAAATTCCAGCAAGCGCCCTTAAATGTGCCTCAGGGACAATATGCCGTGAAAATACGGCTTGATCATGCTGATCAATCTAAGTTCCCGATTGGCGCGCAGGGCGGCGCCGCGATCTATACAAGCGGAGAGCACGGAGCTTGGGCCGTCCTACGAAAGATCTCCATCCGTGCACATTCGTGGTTCAACTGGCTCTACCCGCTCAACATCTGAGTTGAATGCGAGACTAACATGATCAGACTCTCAAAACATCTGAGTCTGGCACTGCTTGGCTCGACCATTCGTCATCCTATACCTGTCGATTCTAGGATGATGACGCGGAGCTAGGTGCACCGTCGTCTCGGCCAACGAATTGTCGGACACAGGCGGTCGCGCTTCGGATCGACAGAGATTCGGCAAATCTGGTCTGCCGATATGCGGCCATTTCCATTCTTGGAGACACCTCGAATGTTGCAATCCTCGATCGGCGGGATCCTAGTTATCTCCGGAATTCCAACGGCTGCTGCTGGGCTGGCGGCACTCCTGTTCCCACGCCCGGTTCTCGGACTGCTATTCCGGTCGTCCGACCCCGGCTCCGTCATGATATTCTTCGTGCGTCATTGGGGAGCGCTGCTATTCGTTATCTGCGCTCTGACGGTTTACGCTGGGTTCTTTCCCGCTTCGCGCGGGCCAATCTTGACGGCAGCGGCAATCGAAAAGGTCATAATTTTTGCCTTGATCTTCTTCAGTGAGCTCAAGCGTACCCCGCCCATGGCGGCTATCGCCATAATGGATGGTCTGCTCGCAATCGTGTTCACGCTGTATCTCCTCGGAGTAGAAGCGTGAATCATCTGAATGCGGCATATCTGAGCTCAAGCCGCCACTCGCGGCGGCCCATGAAGCACCAACGTCAGCGAAAGGAGATGCCTCATTGATGAAATCGACAATCGCGCTAGGTCTGGCTCTGTCTGCATTCTCGGGAGTACCGGCAATCGCCTCCGATGACTTTAAATGCCCCTTTCCCTCCAAACCAAATGACCCAGCCAAACTCGAACAGATCAGGCGGCTGTTACCTGACGTAAACACGATGATGGATGTCGAAACGCTGAAAGCCGCGATCGCCAGCTTCCAACGCGAGGGCATGAGCAAAAGCTTGATGGTCGAGCATCTCATCGGCGCGTACTGTCCGATGGTGGCTACAGAACTGCCGCTTACGGATAATGAGAAGGTGGCCCTCGTCCAGCGCTTCACCGGCCAAGTGACCCGGTTGGTGTATAGCCTTGAGAGTGGCCTGGACGTCATCATTAACGTCCCCTTGACGCCAGACGTTGCCGATTCCGTCAACCTGGCTGCAAAGAGGCAAGGTCTTTCCGGACTGGGCTGGATCGCCATGACAATAGACAACGCTCTCAGTCAGCAAAGTATTGCTGGTCATCAGTAAGTTCGAGCCGGCTCCCTCCTATGGAGCCTGAACGGTTCGACCAAGGAAAGTAAGCAGACGCGAGGCTGGATAGGATGAGACCACGGCTCACAAGCAATCCACGCCCTTATCTATGGCTGCTTGCGGCAATTATTTTGGCATATGTCTTCGTTAGCTATCTCGTCTTGCCGGCCACGTGGTCGCGGATAGAGCACGAGCCCGGATTGTCAAAGAGGACGATGGTCACACACAATGCCGATGGGATACCGGGAGGACCAATAAACATCGGTCTCATCGGAAGCCGTGAGCAGGTTGTTTTAGCATTTCACGCCGCAGGATGGGATCCGGCAGATCCGATCACTCTTCGGACGAGCCTGAAGATCGTGGGAAGTGTGATTCTCGATCGCCCATATAGGGATGCCCCGGTAAGTCCGTTGTATTTCCAAGGACGCCACGAAGATCTCGCGTTTGAGAAGCCGGTGGGCAGGAGTGCGGATCGTCGGCAGCACGTCCGTCTCTGGCTGGTCCTCGATAGCGGCGCCCAAGGGCACCCGGTTTGGCTCGGGTCAGCAAGCTTTGACAGTGGCGTCACTCTGAGCCGGGATACTGGACAGATCACGCACAAGATTGCACCAAACATCGATCAGGAGCGTGACGAATTGATTCGCGCCCTCGATCAGGCTCGCACTTTGTCCAACGTGGTCCAAAACAAGGGAATCGGCCCAACCTTTCGTGGCCGGAATGGCGAAGGCGATCCCTACTACACGGACGGAGAGATCTGGGTTGCGACACTCGTCCCGCAAGGCGAAAGAGCTGCCGTGCCCGCAAAATTCGAACCTCCCCCCGCTCTCATTCAGCTGAAGGACAAGATATTTCTTGGAGCCGGCGGAGAGTCGCCTTAACACGCGGTCCCTGCTCTGAGGCTCCTGTCCGAACGAACTCGTCGGTAAGGTGGCTTCACGGTACAGGCACGACAGAACATCGACCGACTTGCGACCAAAGCAAGTAACTCGATGACGTGAGTTCGCTGCCGCGCACGTATTTTCGTTGAGCGGGCTTCTGTGTAGCGACTATGTCCTACCCCTGACCTAAGCCGGCGCGAATGCACTCGTCCCTCACCGACGATCGACCATAGCTGCCACTCTCATGGCTTTTCAGCAGCGGCCGCCGCCCAGACCGCCGCCGATCTTAACCCGGTGGTGACGGTGCGCTATACTCATCAACCCGGACTATAAGAGGCCTACTTGGCCCATTGGTTCATCTGCAGGCACACTTGCAAGCTGACGTAGCTAGGAGTGCCCCCGATCGACTCCTGGGGGATGCACTCCGCTTTGCTCGCGGCCGGGAACGTCGACCATCGCTGGACTAACTGCTTTCGCGCCCCCTGTTCATCCTTGATGCACGCCCGGAGCGATTGGGTGTCGGACAGTCCGGATGTCGCAGCCAAGTCGAGCTTGCAGCTTCTTGCCATGTCAAACGCCGGCACACCGTCCGATACCGCCACAACCAATTGGGTGCTTAGAGCGATCACAGCCACTGAAATAGGCATGTCGTATTCTCCTAAAGGTAGCGCTTTTTTTTTGCCAAAGGGCCGCCCTCTGCGAAGGCGCCAGCGGCAGTCTCGGTCGCTAACAATCACTCATGTGGGTGCTCACTTTTCCCTTCGTAACAGGCAGGCCCTGCGAAGCGCGTCAGAAAACTTCCGGACCGCTGTGCCAGTTAGCCAAGCTCTGCGTACGGCGTCTATGCAAGTTCGGCAGACTATTACGCGATGACACAGGCTGGATTGACGGCTGGGCTTCTCGGGCGGAAGGCGCCTCCTGAGGTTCTGCCAACCCAGGAAGCACTATGCCAATTTTCTGCGAGCGGCCGATTCTGCATAGCCCCTAGCTGCAGCAACGGCGATCCTCCTGCCCAGCGGACATTCATTCAAGCACTCGGCCCGCATGATTACTACTCTTGCTGATGGGGGGAGCAAAATGACGCGTCTCGTGCTCGGATTGCTCCGACCTTATCGCGGCTGGCTCGCTATTGTTTTCGCAGCGATGCTGCTCGAGATTGCGGCCAGTCTGGCGGCGCCTTGGCCCCTCAAGCTTGTGCTCGACGACGCACTCGGAAAGCATAGGTTACCCGACTGGCTGGCTTGGGCACATGACTATGGCTTCGGACGCCACACGCTTGGAGTGGCCATGTTCGCGGGCGCCGCGACGCTGGTCATCGCAATCATAAGTGCGGTCGCCACATACATCGACAATTACTACACCACCAGCATCGGCCAGTGGGTTGCCAACGATCTGCGGATCCGGATCTACGAACACTTGCACCGATTGTCGCTCCGCTTTTACGATACCGCAAAGACCGGCACGCTGATGTCAACCATCACAAGTGACGTCGCGACTATCCAGAGCTTCGCGTCGTCATCAACGCTAAGCATCGTCGTTGACATCATCACCATCATTTTCATGGTGGGATTGATGTTTTGGCTAAACTGGGACTTCACCTTGATCGCACTTGCCGTGACGCCGTTCCTCCTGATGGCCGTGATGCATTTCAAGAAGGCGGTTAAGGAGGTCACGCGAACCGTCCGCATCAAACAGAGCGAGGTTGTTGCGGTTGTTCAAGAGGGGCTCGGATCGGTCCGTGCTGTGAAGGCATTCGGACGACAGGACCTTGAGGCCGCGCATCTTGAGGCTGCCAGCCACGCTACCGTCGAGGCCGCCCTAAAGGCACGCCAGGTAAAATCACTGCTGTCGCCTATGGTCAGCATCGTAGTTGCGTTCTGCACTGCAATCGTACTGTGGAGAGGCACGGGCTTGATTGTCGCTGGGGTGATGACAACCGGCGCGCTTACTGTTTACCTCGCCTATCTGGCAAAGTTCTTCAAGCCTGTGAAAGATCTCGCCAGCATGACGAGCGCGATTGCGCAGACAACTGTCGCGCTCGAACGTATCCAAAAAATCCTACTGGCAGACGCCGTCATTGGCGAACATCCCAAGGCGGTGGATCCCGGCCGCGTCAAGGGCGCCATTTCCTTCGAGAATATCGCATTCGGCTATAGCGACGAAGTTCAGGTACTTCGGGACGTTTCGTTCAACATCGAAGCCGGCCAAGTCATCGGCATTGTCGGCCCTACCGGGTCTGGAAAATCGACCATCCTGAGCTTGCTGCCGCGGTTTTATGATCCCAGCGCCGGCCGCATTCTCATCGATGGAAACGACGTTTCTACTTTCAAGCTGGCTGCACTGCGAACCCAGGTCGGATTCGTGTTGCAGGAGACGGTCCTGTTCCGCGGGACTATTCGCGAAAATATTGCGTACGGACGTCCCGGAGCAACCGACGAAGAAATCATTGCCGCCGCGAAAATTGCCAACGAGATACTCTTTCCGGCGGCCAGCGGCAACGTATCGGCATTGCTCGCGCCGTGATCCGGAACAGTCCGATCATGATCCTGGACGAGCCGACTGCCGCGCTCGATACCGAATCCGAACGCCTCGTGATCGAGGGGCTACGCCAATTGATGAAGGGCCGCACCGTCATCATGATTGCTCATCGCCTCAGCACGATAAGCCAGGCAGACAAGATCGTCGTTCTAAAGGATGGCGTTGTAGCCGAGGAAGGTTCTCACAGCGAACTTCTGGCGCGCAACGGCGTCTATGCCGAACTGCACCGAATTCAATACGAACCGGCCTCGGCATCAGCAGACGCAGCCTAGCTATCGAGCAGGCCTCAAGCACGGAGCAACAGCATGTCTCACAGACTTATCGTTCTTCCGGACGATACCATCTCCGCAATATTGGATCCGATCAATGCCGCCAAGCGCTCGCTGAACATCCGGATGTTTCTGTTCACCGAACCAACCCTATTGAAAGCCGTAATCGCAGCCAAGGAACGCGGCGTCAATGTCCGCGTCATGTTGAATCCCGCTCGGCGCAACGGGAAAAGTGAAAATGCGAAAGCTAGAAAAGCACTCTTGGCGGCTGGGGTCGAAGTGCGGGACAGCAGCGCGGCGTTTGCACTGACGCATCAAAAATCGATGGTCATCGACGACAAGATCGGATTTGTCGAATCGTTGAATTGGGAACCTCGTGATCTCACGGAAACCAGGGACTACGCGGTTACGACGACCAAGAAGAGCGAAGTACGGGAAATGATACGCTGTTTCGACGCTGATTGGGACCGCAAACTATTCAAACCGGACCCCAAGTCGCACCTAATTTGGTGCCCCAATAACGGGCGCGAGCGGATCGCGGATATGATTGATAAAGCAAAAGAGACACTCTGGCTGCAAAATGAACGCTATCAGGACACCGTGATCGTGGAAAGGCTGGTACGTGCAGTGAACCGCGGCGTCCGCGTCAAGATCATGGCTCGAGCTCCACACAAGCTCGACGGGAAGAAGCTTGCCGAAGGGATCGGCGGCTTACGCATCATGCACGACGTTGGAGCGAAAGTGCACCTGTTGAAGAGGCTGAAGCTTCACGGCAAGATTTTGATAGCCGACGGGAAAGAAGCAATCGTCGGATCGATCAATTTGAGCCCGGGGAGTTTCGACTCGCGACGCGAGTTGGCTATCGCGACCAAATCGAAAACTGTTGTCAAAAGGCTGGTCCAGGTCTCGCGGCGGGACTGGAAGCATTCGCATCGGCTTGATTTGTCCGACCTCGGCATCTTGGCCGACCTGAAAAAACATGGACAGGACGGAGCGGCGTTGGTTCTAGGCCACGGTGATGGGAGCCGCAAGAAATAGCGGGCCGCGCTTTTCCAAAGCCCTGCCCCGCGTGCTTCGACATGGTCAGGCATTCCAAGAGGAACGGTCGTGCGAAACACTGGCTGACGATCAAGGCGTGCCGCCACTATCAAGCGGCGCTCACTTCGTTGGTGACTACTGCTTCAAGCCGCCCGTGTTGGCGCGACGTGAGCCGGCCAGCCTGCAGGCACGCTGCACATAGGTGCAAAACCGGAAATGGCCGGATTTGCATAGCGTTTCCCACCATCGGTTCAGACTGGAATTGTTAAATTGGCCATCACTGCGGTGTATCTGACCATCTGGACCAAAGGCGGTCTTTGAGATCGGACGCATCCGGCAAGGCTGCGATCAGTAAGAGCTTACTCCTTCCAGGATGACAATTTTTGAAATTTTAGGGATGCCAAGATGCAGGTAACCCAATCGGCGGTTAGCCTGGTCATACTGATAACGATAGTCGGGCCAAGCTATGCCGCAGGCCAGCAATTTTTGTGCAAGGGCCAAATCGTTCAACAGATGTCTGATCCGGCCATTCAACAAAAAGCAATCGACTTGAACGTCACTCTGGGCGGCAACAATAGGATGTCGGCGATCATCGGGGATGATAAACTGGCTCCTCGTATTACCAGCAACAACAAGATCCAGCTCAAGTTTGTCACAAAGGAATTCGTTGGAGAATACTTCCACTATGCGGGCGACATGTTTCTCATCTACATTCCGGACCTCTCGCGCGGCTCAGTTGCTCACCATCCTGATTTCCAATGAACTCTTTTCATGAAACGCTTGATGAATCTGGACGCCGCGCAAGCAGTCAATCCAGGTGCTAACGCCGGCCGCCCATGAGGCGCAGCATCATCATGAATAGGTTGATGAAGTTTAGATATAGCGACAGGGCGCCAATCACCGCCTTGCGGCCTGTCGACGTTCCATCGTCACCCCCGTCGTACATCTCTTTGATCCGTTGGATATCGTAAGCTGTCAGGCCTGCGAAGACGCCGACGCCGATGATGGAGATCATCCAATCTAGTCCGCTAGATCTCAGAAACAGATTTGCCAAGCTCGCAACAATGATGCCAATCAAGCCCATGAAAAGAAAGGTGCCGGCGCCGGACAAGTTTCGTCGAGTCGTGTAACCCCAAATGCTAAGCGCTCCAAAGGCAGCCGCCGAGACAAAGAACACCCGTGTAATCGACGACTCCGTGTAGATGTGGAAAATGGTCGACAGAGAGATTCCGACCAGCGCCGCATAGAGGAAAAACAATCCTCTCGCGGCTTCCACCGACATCGTGCTGATTCGTGCACTGATGAAGAACACCAGCGCCAGGGGAGCGAGCATCAGCACCCACATCAGCGGACTTTGAAGTAATTCCGGGCCGGTAAACTGATAGGTCAGAAGCGCAGTGATGCCAGTCAACGCAACCCCGGCAGCCATGTAGTTATAGACGCGTAACATGAAAGCGCGAAGCCCGACGTCAGTCGCGGTGGCGTTAGGGGAAAGGGAAGCAGCGGGTGCATTTCCGTCGTAGTTCGACATGGGTCGCATCCTTGTTGATCCACTTGCGCCGGAGTTCGGCGGTGGCCTCTGGCGGAGTCTTCCTCAATCTCACGACACCAGATCGCTCGTCTTAGCATTTCTGCAAATGTGCCGAGGACCGTTGACCAATCAGAATAGAGCGGGAGGTGCGCGTTACTATGCGAATTCGGCAGACGAAGCGATTGTCATTGCAGTGGCGACGGCCATCGCAAGTCATTTGAAATTCCCCGCTCAGAATTGTTGCTGAACGAGCACAGACAATTGAAATCGCGCGCAGGATGATGCGATGCGCATGGGCCTCGAGCTCCGTTTGTGAGAACGTTGGTGCTTGAAGCGAACCAGATAAGGGGCGCAAATGCGTAATCTTCTCATCGCGATTGCTGCCGGCCTCAACCTGTTCGGCCCCCCCGCTGTTGCGTCCGACCTGCCACTGAAGTCATCGGCGTACAAGGCGCCGATCTCGGCGCCATCTTATAATTGGACAGGCTTCTACATCGGTGCCTACTTCGGCGGGACCTGGGCGAACGGCAGCCTCAATGTTCCCGGCAATAACCTGTATGGAGGGCTCACCGAATTCATCGGTGGTGTACAGGCCGGCGCAAACTTCCAGGCTGGTCACCTTCTGTTGGGCGTTGAAAGCGAATTCGGCGGCGCTGGCTTTGGTCATCAGGCCCTCGCCACTCCAACCTTGGGATATGTCGATCAGCGCTGGACCGGCACCGTGGCCGGCCGTTTCGGCCTTGTGGATGATCGCTGGCTCGTGTTCGCCAAGCTAGGCGGCGGCTGGGTGCATAGCAATGCTGCCTTGAACCTCCCCGCCATGGTCTGGAATGGATCTAACACAAGCTTCGGTTGGTTGGCCGGCGGCGGTATCGAGTACGGCTTCAAGCCGCATTGGACGGTCAAGCTCGAATACGACTATCTCGGACTGTCAAACTGGAATTCTCCTACCGCCCCTTCGATCGCATTGAACCGCGATCTCCAAATGATCAAGGCCGGGATCAATTATAAATTCCAGAGTGGGGTTTCCACCGCGGCGGAGCCATCGGCTGCTGGCGGCTCTCGCGAGCCCTCGGAAGATCTACAAAAAGCGTCCCAGAACCCGATCGCGGACCTGGTCAGCGTGCCATTTCAGAGCAACACCAACTTCAATGCCGGCCCATTCAATCGGGCGCAGGAAGTGTTCAACATCCAACCAGTTGTGCCGATGCATCTGAGCGAAGAATGGAATCTGATCTCACGTACCATTATTCCACTGATCAGCCAGCCAAGTCCGCTGTTCGACAGTGACGCGAATGGCGTTGGGGACATCACGCAGTCCTTGTTCTTCTCTCCCACCAACCCGGGCAAACTAATCTGGGGCGCTGGTCCGGTCTTCACCATTCCATCTGCCAACGATCCAATCCTTGGGACCGGCAAGCTCCTGTTCGGTCCAACGGCTGTCTTCTTGGTTACGCCGGGACACTGGGTGATCGGTGTCTTGCTCAACAACCAATGGTCGGTCGGTGGCAATCCCTTGCGACCGCCCGTCAATTCTTTCCTCGCCCAGCCATTCCTCAACTACAACCTTGCGCATGGTTGGTACCTGACCACTGGACCGATCATCACCGCGAATTGGCTTGCAGCATCCGGCGAGCAATGGACCGTGCCCGTCGGGGGGGGCTTCGGTCGCGTTTTCAGAGTGGCGGATCAGCCGGTGAACGCGTCGATTTCTGGTTATTATAACGCAATACGCCCGACTGGCACCCCGACTTGGCAATTGCGGGCATCCGTCGCATTCCTCTTTCCCGTGAAATAGGGATATGACTGATTGATCATCAGCGCCTGTCGGCTCCAAGGCATTTGGAGAAGGTAAAATACCTACCTCTACCGACGTCGGCATCAATCAAGCGGAAGGGCCTGTTGAATCGGCACCGTCCGTCATTGAATACGGCTGCGCCTCCAACTTACGACACAAGCGGCAAGGGACGGCTTACTTTTTTCCGCCGAGAGTCCGGTGTCTTTCGGAGGGTTGTAAGTGGCGATTCATCGAACATCTGCCGATAAGCTACTGCAAACCGCCCCAACTCACAAAATCCGTGCGCGGTGGCCACTTGGGTCACAGTCTTTGCATCAGGGGCAGCTTGCCGCAAGGCATGGTGGACAAGATGCATTCTCCGCAGCGTCAGATATCGAATGGGTCCCATGCCGAGATGCTCCTCGCAGGCGGCGCGAAGCGTCCGCTCTGCAACCCCAATGGCTGCGCAAACTTCGCTCAAATGAAGCGGCGTATTTGGATTCGCTTCCAGATACTCCTCGAAACGTCCGAGGATGATCCCGTGGCGCAGCAAGCCAGTCCCGATGTTTGAGGCCTCACAATCAGCTAAACAAGTGATCAGCGCGTGCAGCAGGTGCTGCTCTATGGCGTGAGCCACTTCTGGCTGCGTGAAAAGATCGGGTGCCGCCTTTGCCAAACCACCGGCGATCGCATGAAGGTTCAGGAAACGGCTCATTAATCCTGGATTCGGCCGGATAAATCGAGCGCCCTTCTGTGGATTGAATTCGGAGCCGACCAACGCCCTCCAGGCAGCAGCCAGCGCCTCTGGTCTTAACGAGACTCCCCCAAACCTATAATGGCCGCACGTTTTGACATGTTGCACGTCATAGTCGTGAACACACATCTCGCCCAGCGATAGCAGTCGCCCTCGGTTGTAGACCTCGGGCTGTTCGCTTGTCAGAAAAGTGTAGACCTGCCGGCCTGGGTTAATCGTACCGCGGTGCACGCGTGGCAAGTATTCCTTGAAGCGCTGCATCCACAGTTCGTTTAATGTAACCTGAGTCAACTCGGCCCGAAAATCCCCTTTGGTCGTTGGGAAAATCTGTATCTCCGCGGATCGTACGCTGGTCGCGTATTGAGCCGGATCGTTGAATACAAGGACTTTGCTCCAAGGCATTTTGCCCCCCCACAAACGCCACACGCGAAGGCTGTAGAGCAGACTATCCTCGTGGCTAACTCGTAGAGTGTCTATGCATATTCGGCAGGATTGGGAATTAGCAGCAAACTGCCGTAGTCGCATAGTTCATGTGACTGAACCGTGACATAACGCTTCAAATCGGAACGGAATTGTCCAGGAAAAGCGCCATCAATCAACGAAATGACCGCGAGGCTTTGATGCACCCGCATGAGCAACGCTTGACTGCTGATCAGTGCGACAACTTGGCGCAAGAGCTGCTACAGGAAGCTGCGTGCATGTCAAGCGGATCTCGGAGGGAGCGCCTGTTAGAGCTCGCGGAAGCTTACGGAGTCCTTGGTCAAATGAAGCGAATGGTCCTGCGCAAGACCAATTAGCTTCGACGCGCATGTTGTTCGGCTTAGACGGGGAGGCTGATCATTCCGTCCATCGGGTCCGGCTCTGCTTCTACACCATGATCGACTCATCGTTCGAACCCCTTCCCGCCTTCACTGGGAGCTGCGGGCCCTCGTCCCCGCGCCGCCCATCTGCGCCCTGCGGTGCAACCAACTATGGCGTGGGTACGCAACGATCGTATGGCGGGTAGTAGTAATAGCCGTATCCACAGGCCATTGGCGCGGCAGCGCCATAGTAGCCGGGAGCGTAGTATCCCGGCCTGTAGTAAGCACCTGCGGCGGCGGCACCCACCGCCGCAGCGCCAACCGCAGCAGCACCGATACCTACTGCCGGGCGGTAGATGCCACCCCGATAAACGCCGCCGCGGTAGACGCCACCCCGGTAGACGCCGCCACGAACCCCAACGGCGCGCACGCCGCCTGCACGAAATCCGCCTGCGTGAAAACCACCAGCTCGAAAACCGCCGGCGTGAAAACCACCACCGCGAAATGCCGATGCTTCGCCTGAAAAGGCCAACAAAACGCCTATGCCGACAATGGCAGATGCGGCGAGTGCTCCAACAGTTCGAGCCGACATTTTGCTACTCCTCATGCTGATAAGATCCGGCCGCGGCGCCTAATTCGGCCCTCCTCGAGGCAAGCGTACGCCGTGGCCAAAGCGGCGCCTATGCAGAAACGGCGACATGATCTCAACACGAACGGCTTCTGACTAGCCTTGCAAATGTCATAACTGCTCTCTGAGCTTCTGCCAAGAAAGCGAGAGTGCCGTCTTGGTTTCTGGGATGATAAATCCAGTCGGGCTGTTGAAGCATTCAGGACTGCCACAATGTGCGCAGAAGGCGTCTCGCCCACCCGACCAGAGACTTGAGCGAAAAGAGCACCAGCAGGATGAGAAGCAACAGAAGGCAAATAGCGGCGAAGGCATAAACCGCGCGAGGCGCAAACGCACAAGTGTTCTTCATCACAGTCGCACCGCTATGTTAGGTGCGCATGTATATACGGCGATTACTGGAGCTACGCCTTAGGCCGGCGCCACCGCCTTTTCGTGCCGTTTCTGCATAGTCAACGTCTTTCGCCAGCTTTAACTTGTCCGCACGTTTTGCGTGTAGGCAAAGATAGCTTGCCGAACTCTCGCGTAAAGCGAAGCCTCGTCTCAGCCGCTAACAAATTTAGGAAGAAACATCAAACACTTCGCAGGAGCGCAAATTAGATCTCCGCACGTATTTTAGCAATGAACGGTGTTGAGCAGCCTATGGCCTGGAGTCGTGTTTTCAATTTTGACGATCCATTCCCTTTCCAGCAGTCCATCCGAGGGTCGGACAACAAGCTGCTGCTAACAAAAAAGGGGGACTTCCGCGCCGAACTGACCCAGGTAACATTCAATCGACTAATGATGCAGCGCTTCGACGTCTCGCTGCCGCAAATCTACACGAGCCAGATCACCTCCGGTCGAAGGGTTATTGCCTTTCTTACCGGCGAGCAGCCGACGTTCCTCCACCGCGGCAGAGACCTTTCACTCAATGAAATTGTCGTCTGCAATTATGACGTAGTGCATCACAGAAGCGAGGGTGACTGCCGCTTTGGAGCGATGTCACTGACCCCTGACGATTTCGAAGCCACGTGCAGGGCTATCGCTGGTGAAGAGTTTTCGGGCGTGGAGTTGGAATATATTGTCCGACCAAGTTCGGCTCTTATGCTGCAACTGCAACAACAGCACGCGTTGATTGGCAAGATGGCCATCGCGACACCAGACCTTCTAGAACTTCCAGAGGTGGCTCGAGCCTTAGAGCACAACATGACCTACACTATGATCAAGTGCCTCACTGAGGGCCTCGCTTCGCAAGTAGAAGGCGTCAATCATCGTCATGGCCGGATTATTGCGCGGTTCGAAGCGTTTCTCGAAGCAAATCCCGAACAGCCCTTTTACTTGGCTGACATCTGCACTGCGATCGGCGTAGCCGAGCGGACACTTCGAGTAGCTTGCGAAGAACATCTGGGGATGGGACCCATCCGCTATTTGACTCTGCGGAGATTGCATCTGGTCCGTCGCGCGCTACTCCGGGCTGACCCTTCATGCTCGACAGTCACAAAGATCGCTACAGATCATGGCTTCTGGGAACTGGGGCGATTTGCGGCCACTTACCGAGCGATGTTCGGGGAACCCCCGTCCATCACGTTGCGCCGGATCGCGGACGACAACCATCGTGTCCCTGCCCGTCCGACCTCCCTAGCAACCATATTCACCGTCAACTGAGGTCAGTTAACGGCTGCACTGCTTCGTGTTCAGGAGCGAAAGAATTTTGCCGCAGGGATATCCGCTGCATCCAAAGCAAACGGGGATCTGTTCAAATATGATGTTCTTATTGAAACGTCATACTCGCACACTATAATGTTAAGGCGGAGATAGCGCAGTCGCCTGCGACTGTAGCGACTGTGCGGGATGGCAGTGCGTAGAGTTCTGTTGCAATTATTTTCTGCTACGGCTTCTTTCGTGCTGATGCTGCCCGCAGAGGCCCAGCAATCCACGGCGCCTTCGCCCGACCAGCTGCCTCCGGTCACCGTCACTTCGCCCAAGCGCGTGCCGAAGCCTGCGCGAAATCGGGACGCACGAAACACAGCCGTTGTCGAGCAACCACAATCTGCTTCGCAATGCTCCAGGTGCGCCTCACCCGAGGGCTCCGGTAATTTGCAGCCCTCTGCCGCCAGCGCGATCCGCTTCACCGGCCCCGAGGTCAATGCGGTGCCCTTCACGCGGCCCGGCGAGGCGCTGGAAATCGTTCCGGGCCTGATCGTCACCCAACACTCCGGCGAGGGCAAGGCCAACCAATACTTTCTGCGCGGCTTCAACCTCGATCACGGCACTGATCTTGCCATCACATTGGACGGTATGCCTGTCAACATGCCCACTCACGGCCACGGACAAGGCTATGCTGACATCAATTTTCTCATCCCCGAACTGATCCGGTCGGTGAATATCCGCAAGGGGCCGTACTACGCCGACGTCGGCGACTTCGGCTCTGCCGGTGCGGTCGAGATCGACTACATTAGCAAACTGCCCAAGAACATTGCAGAAATGAGCTTCGGCAGTTTCGGATATCGCCGCGGCCTTGTAGCCGGATCCACCGGTGTCGGCGACGGCACGCTCCTCACGGCGATCGAAGGCACGAAGTACGACGGCCCATGGGATGTGCCGGACGATGTCCGGAAGATAAATAGCGTTATGCGGTACAACCAGGGCACTGGCACCAATGGCTTCACGCTTACCGGCATGGCCTATTCTAATGCCTGGAATTCGACCGACCAAGTCGCCCAACGTGCGATCGATCAAGGTATTATCGGGCGCCTTGGTTCGCTCGATGTTACCGACGGCGGCGTCTCCAGCCGCTTTGGCCTGTCCGGGAATTTTGCGCATTCCAGCGAGTACGGCCAGACCAAGGTCAGCGCGTACGCCATTCGTTCGGACCTGCAACTCTACAACAATTTCACCTATTTTCTCGACAACCCCGTCAATGGCGATCAGTTCAATCAGCTTGATCGCCGTACCATCGGTGGCTTCGACGCGCGGCACACCTTTGATTGGCGATTTGCAGGGTTGGAGACGCAAACCCGCATCGGCTTGCAGAGCCGATACGACGATATTCAGGTGGGGCTTTTCAAGACCGAACAGCGCAATTGGCTTTCGACTGTCCGCGACGATCGTGTGCAGGAAGGGAATGCCGGGATCTGGACTGACACCACCACCCGTTGGACCGACTGGCTGCGGACCAACTTCGGTATCCGCGAAGATTTCTTTGGCGGACGTGTGCTGAGCGATACGCCGGAGAATTCCGGTAGTGCGTGGGCGTCAATGGTGAGTCCGAAGGGCGGTATCGTGCTTGGGCCCTGGTTCAAGACCGAGTTCTACGGCAACGCCGGCTCTGGCCTGCACAGTAATGACATCCGGGGCGCCACCATTACCGTTGATCCCAATGACAAGGTGACCCCGCTCGATCGCGTGCCGCTGCTGGTGCGCTCGCGTGGCGCGGAAGTCGGTGTCCGCACCACAGCAATTGAGGGTCTCACTAGTTCGGTTGCGCTTTTTGTGCTCGATTTCGACTCCGAACTCCTGTTTGTCGGCGATGCTGGCACTACCGAGCCGAGCCGACCGAGCCGGCGCATCGGCGTCGAATGGGTAAACCAGTACAAGCCGGTGCCCTGGTTGTCGTTTGATCTCGACGTCGCCTACACGAAGGCGCGTTTCACCGATTTCGATCTCGGGGGCGACCGCATACCTGGCGCACCGGCGTGGGTGGGAAGCGCCTCCATTGTCCTCGGCAACGAAACCGGCTGGTTCGGCGCCCTGAAGGCACGCTATTTCGGCCCGCGGCCTCTCATCGAGGACGACAGCGTTCGCTCGCTCTCCTCGCTCATTTTCAACGCACGCGCTGGCTACCGGTTCGACAACCGCCTGCGGCTGCAACTCGATCTGCTCAATCTCTTCAACATGCAAACCAATCAGATCGAATATTATTATCTGTCACGCCTGCCGGGCGAGTCTATCGACGGTATCGCCGACCGCCACGTGCACCCCGCCGAGCCGCTTGCGGTGCGGTTGACTATCGCGGGTCGGTTCTGACGTAGCTTTATGAAGCCTCCGCTTTCACTGATGCGCTTTTTCGATGGCTGCGTGCATGTCCTCGGCGCCCGGAAACGCGAAGAACGCATCGTGAGCATATTGACGCAGCGACGCCTATGTGGGCGGACGGTCGTGGAGCTGGCGCCACTCGCCGCGAAGAACCGATCGGATGCAGGCGGCCTCATGCTCCTGAAGACGTATCGAGCATCGAACTTCGTAGCCATGCTCTGAGTGGCGCCATCGGCTTCCCAATTTTCGGCCGGTGCACCTCATTGTGAGCAAACTCTTCGTAGGACCTCGGAAAGCCAGGTTCGAGGTGCGACCGGACAGCTAGGCGTGCATATTCCCCGCTGTCGATCTGGACCTCAAGCGGATGCCGCTCGGACCCTCGAGCTTGGACGCGCGCGCGATCGTGGAAGCTGACCAGTCTCCGGATGCCGTGTGTCTCATCCACCGGGTTGAGCCTGCTTGAAACAGCGAACGCTTGCCGCCTCGGTAAGACCCCCACTGCACAACTCGGCACCCGATGCCTAATCGAAACATGCTCGGTAGATTGGATGGCATGGCCGCAAACAAGGCGACGCCGGTACGTTGGGCCCGGGAGGCATTCAACAGTCGGAGCCTACCAAGCCGCAGAGCCCAACCGGCGGCTTCTTTCTTTGATCAGGAAGCGTTCGCCCTCGCTCGCTCCCGCGCCTCGCGACAATGTTTGCGGCGTTCACACCGCCGCTGTCACGATGGGCAGGCTGCCGCAGCTGAAGAACATGCGTTGAGCGATTATCGCAACTTTAGCCCCCTCGAGTAAAGGGGCCCAGATCGGTGCGGGCGCAGCGGCGCGGGCTTCGTGAACGCGAGCACTGCCCGCCCCTCGCCGGAACTTGCCGTTTGCCGCTGATGCGCTCGACCAGCCCGTGGGAAAAGATGTCGAGATTGAGCACCTGCGGGTTGAGGCCCTTAGTCCGGTCTGCCCATTCGCGGCCACTGCTTGCGAGGATGACCATGTCGTGTTCGAGGTCTCCATGACGGCGACTCCATTCGGACAGCTCACCAGGACTTAGGGACCCGTCACCTAGAAGTTCAGGACCCGCGTGGATGTTTTATCACTCCTTAAATGTCGGCTCCGCACATCCGCCGCACACCCAGGGGAAGGTCCAATCGGCGGTCAGTCTCGCGCTCTCGGGAATATATCGGCTCCAAACCGAGGCTTTGATCGGGTTGATGGAGCGCCAAACAACGTCGAATGTCCCAGCGGAATTGATCCGGCCGATCATCGCGGGCTTCGATAGATGGTGATTGGTATTCATCACGACCTCAAAGCCGCTCGGTGCCTTGATTCTCTGACCGTACATCGCCTGCCGGACAGCGTTGACGTCGGTCGTGCCGGCTTGTCTCACTGCCTGTGTCCACATCCGAAAGCCGATGAAGGTTGCTTCCATCGGGTCATTCGTCGTTTTGTCGCGTTGCTCGCTGAACTCCATCCACATTTTCACGAATGCATCGTTTTCTGGCGACGTGACGGATTGAAAATAACTCCATGCTGCGAGCTGACCAGCCAAGCCACTGGCGCCGACCTGGAGCAATTCGCGGTCCCCAACCGATAGCGCCATCACGGGAAGGGAGCTGGCGTTCACGTGTTGCGCGATCAGCTCTCGGTAGAAATCGATATTGGCTTCTCCGTTGATGGTCGATATCACCGCAGTCCGTTTTCCTTCCGAACCAAAGGCCTTGATCCTTGTGAGGATCTCCGCGCCAGTCGGAGTGCCCGAACGGCGTGTAGATCGTTGTAATATCCTCGGGTGCGACCCCTTCGTTAGCGAGATAGGCGCTCAGGATCTTGTTAGTGGTCCGGGGATAGACATAGTCGGTGCCGAGCAGAACCCACCGGCGAACCTGACCCCCGTCCTTGCTCATCAGGTAGCGGACAGCAGGGATCGCCTGTTGGCTTGGCGCGGCTCCGGTGTAGAAGATGTTTCTTGAGCTCTCTTCACCCTCATGCTGTACCGGATAAAAAAGAAGCCCATTCAAGTCTTCAAAGATCGGAAGAACGGACTTCCGGGATACCGACGTCCAGCAGCCGAATACGACCGCCACCTTTTCCTTCTCGAGCAACTCGCGGGCTTTTTCAGCAAAGAGATCCCAGTCTGACGCGGGGTCCACGGTAATCGGCTCCAGCCTCTTGCCAAGCAGCCCGCCCTTTTTGTTTTGATCCGCGATCATCATCAGCACCGTGTCCTTTAGGACGGCTTCGCTGATTGCCATGGTGCCGGATAGGGAATGCAAAATACCAACCTTGATGGTATCTTCAGCGACGCAAGCGGTCGAAGCCGCGGAGTACAGGCAAAGCGCGAACAACGCCGACGCTATTCCGCGAGAGATCGGCCTCGTCTTCATGTCGATGCTCCCGTGAGTTCAAAGATAATGGTTTCCTTGGTCATGCCCTTGGCAACGACGGCATCAAGAGCCCTGAACTTGAACAGATCGCGGACCCGGCGGTGGACTTCCTCGCTGACGAGGATCGTTGTCCCAGTTTCCTTATTCAAGCCCTCCAGCCGCGCGGCAAGATTAACCGTGTTCCCTAGAGCCGTATAATTCATGCGCTCGGTCGATCCGACATTACCAACAACGGCTTCGCCGACATGAATGCCGAACCTGGTCGTGAAGGGCTTCAGTCCCTCGGTCGCGAAGTCGATGTTCAGCCGCTCGCCTGCGGACTTGGCTGCGAGCGCCGCTCGACAGGCGCGCGCCACGTGGTCACTTTGCGGATGCGGGGCATTCCAGAAAACCATGACGGCGTCACCGATAAACTTGTCCACAGTTCCCCCCTCAGCGAGGAAAGCCGCCGTCAGCACCGAGAAGTACCGCGAGGTCTGCCGCATGAGCACGTCAGGATCGGCTGCCTCCGCAATGGTGGTAAAGCCTTGGACGTCAGTGAAAACCAGCGTGATGTCCTGCTTCGCGCCGCCGAGCTTGGTCGATATGGAATTATCGATTAGCCCCCGAACAATCTCCTTGGGGACGAAATGAGCGAACGACCATATCGCCCGCTGCGCGAGATTCATCGTACTCCCGAGCGCGTGGATTTCCTTGATGTAAGAAGTCACCGGCGCGAGTTTGGGTTCGGCCAGTGTCTGCAATTGGCGCGCCTGCATGGTAATGCACTGGATGGACCGAGACATCTGGCTACCGAACATCCAAACGATCGGAAAGAACGCCGCGCCAACCATGATTGCGAGGACGAGCCCATTGAATTGGAGTCTGCGAACGTTCTGGACGAAGTCGTCTTGGGCTGCCAGCAGCAGAATGCTTCCAGTATAGCGCTCGCCCAGTGCGAACTTCGTCACCCTGAATAGGAAGCCTTTTCCGGTTTCGTCCTCGATGATGCCTTCATGATTGTCCTTGTTGTATGAACCACGGATGACGGAAGCTAAAATTCCGGTATTAATCTCATCGATGCTGGGCAATGATGATCGGGCTGGTTGCGTCATTGCGCTCATAACCAGATCCGAATATTCCGGGTGGGCAATCAGCGATCCCGTCTGGTCGAAGATAACGACCGCACCATGTTGGCCGGGTCGCTGCGCGTGGACGAACTCGCTGAACGTATCGAGCTTAAGATCGGCAGCAATCACGCCCGCAACCTTGCCGCGCAGTGGGGCGCTGACGGTGATAACCGGCGCGCCTATGAAGGAGAGATATGGTTCTGAAACGTACGGTCGGTCTGCCTGCATTGTGGCCCAGTACCAGGGCCGTCTGCGGGCATCGTAGCCGTATGCCCACAAATCGATCTCACCGATCTCGTCGCCTTGCTTATCCTGAAATATCCGCCTTAACGGCAATTCGCCAGCCGCAGTCGGCCGAATGAGATTGATCGCGATGTCGGCATTCGCCGGTGCCCGCAAACGCTCGCGCTGCTCGTCCGTGAGGTCATTAATGCGCCGTGCCTGTAACCAGGCGCCATTCTCGAAGCCGGCATAGATGCTGTCCATCTGCGGCATTTCTTGCAGTGCGGCCTTGAACAACGGGATGGCGCGGCCGGTCTCGCTTCGTTCATCTGAATCAGCCACGCTCGAACTGGTGGCCAATACATGAACCAGAGATCTGATCGTGGAAAGCTCACCTTGAAGCCGGCCAAGCACTTTTGCATTGGTTGCATCCATGTAGGCTGATGCTGCTTCCCGGGTGGCCGAGCGAAGGGACCTGAGCTGAACGGCGATGAGCAGCGCGGTCAAGGCGATAATAAACGCTGTTACGACAAATGTGATGGAAGTTCGGAATGTGAGCATTCGCATCGCTTCCCCATCTTTTGGTCTAGCATATAGGGTTGCCAGTTTCGGCACACCGCAACTAACGGCAAGAGCGCGAGTCGCGGCCTTGATATTCGCCGAAAGATCACAATCGGAGAGCAAGTATTGCAGGCGGAGCGCAATCGGTATAGGCGCGAGCTCTCTTCATTAGGTCCAGACGTCCTCCAGCGCTATCTCACACTGTTGCCGTCGACTTCATTCGGGACTTCTTTTGTTCACGCCAGAATGACAAGCCGAACGCACGCGAAGACACGACCGACCCGCAACCCACTGCAATTAAGGAAGATTTAGCACGTCACAGGGCGATCTTTGAAGGATCTGCGAAGCCTCTTCATCCAGCTCCGGCATCTAGATTGGAGGCTTTTTCGTTTCGGTGCGTTTGCGAACCGCTTTGTTTCTTGGGCGAAGCAGCTGAAGATCGTTCGTTTATTGCTGAACCGCCGTGGACGCAGGGTCATCAATTTAGGGGTCGTCGCAGCGCTCTCCGCAAGCCGCCTTGCCAAGTATCTTCATTATGCGAGTATGTGGGCGCAAAGCCCAGTCTGAATTTGAGCAAATCGGGGGGAGTGCGTGAGCGACC
>NZ_JBVVPP010000048.1:0-54484 GCF_055811315.1 Bradyrhizobium sp. MI1.4
TTGTGCCTGTTCCTGGTCCGACTATGCCGCGTGCTGGCCGGTCCAGCCCCGCTCAATTCGCCTTCTTAACGGACGACAACCTACTGCCGCCCTACGGGGACCGCGGGTCGCGTCGTCCGCGGCGCTCCATCGCTGATGATGCCGAGAACAACGTTACCAGGGCTTCAGCCAGGAACGGAGCCATCGTCCTCGGGTTGACTCCGGAAGACAACATCCAGGAGGTTAACATGGCTATGGAGGATCGCGAGACGTTCAGCTTGATCGGAAGCGACAAGGTCGAGGGCACGAACGTGTACGGGGCCGACGGGAAAAAGGTGGGCTACATCGAGCGCGTCATGATCGACAAGGTCAGCGGCAAGGTGTCGTACGCGGTGCTCAGCTTCGGGGGTCTGCTCGGCATTGGCGACGATCACTATCCGTTGCCATGGCAGGCGCTGAAATACGACACCAACCTCGGCGGCTACGTCACCGGCATCACCCAGGACCAGCTCCGCGGCGCCCCGAAATACGCCGACGAGAGCAGCTGGAATTGGAGTGACCCCGCGACCACGCGCTCCGTGAATGCTTACTACGGTGTGCCGGTGGGCTGAGGCGCACGACATTCGCGGGCCGACGCACTTACCGTCACGCGAGACGACCGCATCGGTCGCCGAGGCGAGTAATGCCATTCGTGTTCTGGTCGTGGAGGATGAAGCTCGGATCTGCAGCTTGATCGAGGACGCCTTTTCGACGGCTCTCTCTTAGAGAGTGGATTTTATGATCGTAGGTGCGCTCTCCATAGAGATCAGCGCATGCTCCGTCCAAGGACCGCTTCGGGTCACAGGACTAAACCGCTCGCGCGGTAGAACGCCGCGGCTGGCGACACGGCAAAGCAATAGGCGACAGCTCATCGTGACGAGCGGGGCAATTGGTGCGTAGCTGGCGACGATCCGATGATCGAGGACGTGCTGATCTGGAAGTTCGTGGCGGAGCACCAACCATTGCACAAGAGCCAACTCGAATCCTCGATCGCGATTGTGTTCAACGTCGCGCTAGTTGGACCCCGTCGAGGCATCTCGACGTAAGCAGACTTACAAATGCGGTGATGCTCTTGACGAGCAGCTCGAAACAGTTTCGGCTCTGATAGCTCCGGGGGCTTTCCAGCCGCCAGAGATCAGTTTGCCTTATGGCCTTCAAATATCGAGGAGCTCACGTTTAGATTGTGTGGTGTGGTATTTTTGCTATAGCCAAGCCATTGAAAGTATAGGTGCCGCCAAACATTAAATCCCCATAGGCGATCGTCCTGATCGTCTGAAGGTTGTTTGACGCGACTAGCTCGATCACGCGGCATCGTCCTACGTCCCCCCAGCGCGGTTTCCTCCTTTGGAGGCTTTCGGACGCCGGCCCCCGTGTGCGCGGCAACACCGTCATGGGGCCGGCATCCGAAACCCTTCACAAAAGCGGCGGTAGGCTGCAAGCTAGATCGGTGTCCGGTTTGCCTCTGCCAGCCGACATGACATGCTCCAAGCGACTTTCGGGTATGGGCCCATGCAGCGCAGCCGAGCCTTATTCGATCAATTCGTCGGCTCGTATCAGCAACGAGGTCGGCACGGTGAGACCCAGCGCTTTGGCTGTCTTTACGTTGATTATGAGGACGAACTTCGTTGGCCTTTGTACCGGGAGGTCCACAGGTTTGGCACCCCTGAGGATTTTGTCGACGTAGTCGCCCGCATGACGGAATAGATCGGCGGTATCGGCCCCGTATACCGATAATCCCCCATCGGCATAATGCCGGAACAAGTAGTTTGCTGGCAGGTGATACTTAGCCGCCAGCGCGATAATCCGCTGCGCCTGGGCATAGGTGAGCGCATCGCCGAAATCAATGATCGCATCGGCGTGTTGGGCGGCGGCCGAGGCAAAGGCAATGTCGAGTTCTTCTGGCTTGGTCGCCGGAACGAGAGGCAGAGCCACGCCGAGGTGCCGGGCTATGCGGGGGATCTCTTCCGCGAAGTACAGCCTTTGCAGTGGATTGTCTGGATTGATCAAAACTGCGATTTTAGATGCGCCGGGAACAAGTTCTCGAAGAATTTCTAGACGTTTTGCGAAGAAGTCGTCGGGGACGTTGGTCGTCACGCCTGTCATGTTGCCACCTGGTCGCGACAGGCTTTGTATGAGGCCGAGGTGCACGGGATCAGCGACACCCACGAATACGATGGGAATCGTGCTGGTCGCGGATTTGAGCGCTATGGCTGCTTGCGGTCCTGGAGCGATCAGGATGTCGGGGCCGAGGGCCATCAGCTCGGCGACGGAGTCTGTCAGTCGATCTGCGGGTTGAGAAAACCGATACTCTATAGTGAGGTTTTTTCCCTGTGTCCAACCTAGGCTTCGCAGCGCATCAATGAACGCAACCTCGGCTTGATTGAGGGCCTTGCCGCTTCCATCGCCTATGGCGAGAAAGCCGAGCCGACGACGCTTACCCTGCCCCTGCGAAGAACATGGCGAAATGAGCAGCGCCGCAGTTCCCGCAATGAACTCTCGTCGCTTCATTGCGATCCTCGCAGAAGCTGAAGACAACGACCAAACACATGATACCACGTCTCAACAATCGGTGCGGGTCACTTTCTGACCTCGACCACAAACATCCTCACGTCGGCTTTGGGCTGGCGTCGGCATCTGTCACGACGCTGTTCGGCTCACATCGCGAGTGTGTTCAACTCTTGTTTGAATACCTCAAGCAGCTTGAGGTCGGGGCCAAATATGAAGCCGGGCACTAGATACCCAATTCGCCAAGTTTGCCGCTGTTGTGGCCATCCTACCGACGCCATGCAACGGCGGCACTTGCCTTGGCCGCAACGAAAACTCGTCGCCTCATCAGCATTGTCTCAGCCGCCGACGATCACGTCACTGCGCCAGTGCCGGGCGATATCACTGGCATCGTTTCAAGTACGTAGCTGTTGGCAGTTGGTTGGCTCAGTTCGTCTTGGTGAACTTGTACGTTCCCTTCTTGTGACCAATGACCTGGCTGATGCCATCGAAGTTACTCTTGAGCGGGTCGATGGTGACGACGAGCGCAGCCTGGAGACCTTCAAATTTCCCCGTTCCACCAGTGATATTGCAATTGTTGGGAGATCCCGGCATCCAGTCACACTGTTCGAACACTTGATCGCCGTCCTTGTCGATGTAAGTACAGAACCCGTGAATCTCCGCGGTCTTTGCGGACGAATCCGTAAGGCGGCTCAACTGACAGCGTCCACCCATGTTGTTGAGTACAGGGTTTCCAGCCTCGTTCGAGGCTGCCATGGCTTGGTTCACAAAAACAAACTCTCTGCCGCTGCCGATCGACATTGGCTTGGGCGCTGGAATAGGCGTGGCGGTGAATATGACCGAGACCGAGCCTTCCGGCGGCACGCCCTGTGCAACGGCCCTAAAACTGGTCAGAATGGCAACGACCGAAAGCAATGCGATGAGTACACGATTAAAAGCCATCGTTCCCTCCCTTTGTGATGGTGCAGAGAACTAATGCGAGGGAGCAGGCTACGCCCTGAGGAACACTCCAGCAAGAGTTAGAGATCTGCAAAGAATAACACGGTGTCGCAGGCGGAGCTCAGCAAGCGAGGGTGCGTCAGTAGAGCTGATCCACTTGACTGTTCGGGCGAGAAGCTGCCTTCGAGGCAACTTCAGCTACGCGACCGGTTTACCAGCGACAGCGGACATCGCGGTTGTTGAGGCGCTCTTCGGCTTAGGGCCAATCAGTGACATTCGAGATGTAAGAGGCCGACGTCAGCAAGCGAATAGCCTTGCATCTTATTGCTCCCGGACCCCTCCCTTCCTCAGCCCATCGAGAATGTCGTCGATCTCTCGACGAAACTGCGGGTTGCTTGACATTGAGTAAACGAGATCACGGTACCAATGGATCGTGAAGTCTGGTCGCAGCTTGTTCAATTCAGCCAAGCTCCGCTGTGCCTGTTCCAATTGCCCCGTGGCTCCATAAGCCGAAATCAGATCTACATAGGCGTACAAGTGCGAGTTGTTCAGATTGACCGAGCGCCCGCATTCCTCGATGGCTTCTCCATATTGACGCAGGTGCAAGTGTGCATGGCAGAGCCGGAAGCGCCATTGGAAAGCAAAAGGATCTCTGGGACTGAGACGGAGAGCCAACTGGGCCGGGGAGAAGGCTTCGCGCGCCCGCCCGGAGACGATAAGTGCGATTGCTTTACTACCGTAGGCAGTTGGATAATTTGGATCAATTTCGAGCGCAGCATCGTATTCAGCCGATGCTTCCTCAGGGTGTCCAAATAGAAGAATGTCTCCCTTGGTCGTATGAGCACTCGCGCTTGCCGGGCTTTTGGACAGAACTCTGTCGATAAGGTCGATCGCTTGCCTTTTGTCTTCAACAACCGACGCAGACCATCGGTTGTTCACACCAGCCGTTAGACACCGCGCTTTACCAATCATGGCCTCAACGTTGTCCGGATCGAGCCGCAGCGCACTATCAAATAGGTCCATTGCCTGACCATTTTGGATCTTCGACTGCGGCGCATAGAGCTTTGCCCAGCCGCGCATCGTGAAGTCCGTAGCGTCTGGATTCCTCGATCGGTCCACTTGGCTGCGACGGCTTTCGGCTTGGATCAGTTCAATGTTAAGCGAGCGAGCGAGCCGCGCTGTGATCTGGTCCTGCAAGGCGGCGAGGTTCGTACGGTCGCCGTCGAAACGATCGGACCAGACGTCCCGACCGCTCGCGATATCCGTAAGTGATACGTTGACCCGAACCTGATCTCCGTTGCGCCGCACCGCGCCCTGGACCGCCCAGCGGATACCAAGGTCCTTGCCGAGCGTCCTGAAGTCGATCTGCTTGTTCTTGTATGTAAACGCCGTTCCGCGTCCGATAACGAAGGCGCCGGGCATTTGCGCGAGGTCGGTCGTCAGGTCACTCGTGATGCCATCGGCGAAATAGTCCTGCTCCAGATCATTGCTGACGTTTGCGAACGGCAGAATGACAAGTGACAAGCGGGGAGCAATGTCGGGCCGGGCAGTAGCCTCCCTCTGCGTCTGTTGCTTGTCCGGAAACACGTCGGTGCGGAGCGTCTTCCACACAGTCCAATAGCCGACGAGGCCACCCGCGATCGCACCGAAAGCCGCAATCGAAGCGAGCGCCCCGCCGATCATTTGCATTCGCCTCCGGAAGCGACCCTTAAACTTGCGAGTCGATGCCGGTTGGTCCGGAGGCTCGTCGTCAGATGGCGTTTTGTTCAGTGGGTCACTATCGGATGCTGGTTTATTCGGTCGGTCGCTGGAGACTTCAGAGTCCGTCACCATTGCCTCCCGTACGGGCCAAACGCCCGCATGCTCGAACCTAGCAGAGTTTTGTGGTTTTGCGTTGGTCAAGGTTGCTGACTAGGTTCACGGCCCTTACAAGTTGATGCAGTGATGTTGAATGGACGTCCGCTTCGGATCAAAGTGCGAAGAACTCGGCCTGAGCAAAACCAGTCCGCTTCCCCCCACGAAGGGAACCTCTAAGACGGTTCGCCACTTCGCTGATGGGCCAGAGCCGATGGGGGCGATCATGCCGCCAGCTCCTCGAGCAGGGCTTTCGCCTTCTTCAAATCCAACGTATCGAACCCCTCGGTGAACCAGACGAAGACTGGAGTGAGAAGCTCTCGGGCTTCTTTGTACTTGCCGCTGTCGCGCCAGAGCTGTGCCAAGCTGATGACGGCGCGCAGCTCCAGGCACTTAGCATTCTGGCAACCAGCCACGTCGAGCGCCCGCCGAAACCATACTTCTGCTTCGGTCCTGTCGCCGCCCGGCCCGGCAAGAGTCAACTCCCCAGTTAACCGGTAGATTTCCGCCTCCCACCGCCGCTCGCCAGTTTCCTCGACAATGCGCGCAGCCTCGACCAGCGCGGTCAATCCGTGCCCGATTTCTCCCGCCCACGCCGAAGCTTCAGCCAGCAGTGCAAGATGATAGGGCCGACGAATTCGTACGCCCGTCGGCTCGATGGCAGCGAGACCGCGGTAAATCTCCGCGATCCCTTCCCTAGTGTGTCCGCGTGCCGCGACTGCCCAGCCCCGCAAGATACTCCCGGCCGCCGCCAGGTGCGGCGCAATGCCATGCTCGGCGCACACCGCGACTGCGGCCTCCGCTTGCTCCTGAGCAGGCTCAACTTCCCCCAGATGCTGGTTGGTCATTGCCGCCCACACCAGGGCAAGAACAAGGCTGAAGGGATGCGACAGCCCCCGAGCCATGCTCACCGCCTCGTGCGCCGTGGCGCGCGCCTGCTCGGGAAAGCCAAGCGGCCACAAGGTGGCCGCCGAGGTGTATCGATTGCAAACGGCTGCGTCGTGGCCGCCATACAGGAACATATGGGCGCGGTGCGCGTCCGGCCGATACAGCGCCAATCCGGCTTCGAGGTGCGTCCGGCACGCGGTCAGTTCCGGGAGATGGACGAGTGTAGTCCATGCAGCATGATGCGCCTGCAGGAGAAGGGCCCGATCGGCACTTTGTCGAGCGACCGCGAACAACCCGTCTAATAGGCCCCGAGCCCTCGTGAACTCGCAGCGCTGCTGATAAATAAGCCATAGCCCCCAGTTCACGGCAAAGAGCTGCGCTCCATCGCCGGCTTGCTGACACAGGTCGCGTGCGCGCAGGTAGGCTTGCTCCACCTCCGGCGCCGAATAGCTCTTGGTGGCGAACAGCACCGGTGCGAGGATAAGCTGCAGTGCGAGTTCGCAGCGGGCACGCTCCACCGGATCGGCGACCCGCTTTACGAGGGCCAGTCCCTTGTAGAGATGGGCAACGGACTCGGCGTGCGCCGAACGCTCAGCCGCGCGCTGGCCGGCTGCCAGCCAGTAAGGAACGGCCTTTTCCGCAAGCTCAGCTTCCGTGAAGTGGTGCGCGAGCACCTCCGGTTGAATTGCCGCGACGTTCGGGAACGTCTCCTCGAGCGCCCGGGCAATGCGCGCGTGCAGCGCGTGCCGCCTATCGCGCAGCAACGTGCCGTAGGCGGTGTCCTGAACGAGAGCGTGCTTGAACAAATAGGTCGCGTGCGGCGAAATGCCATTTCGGAACAGCAACCCGGCTTGCATCAGGCGTGCGAGCGCCGAGGTCAGTTCCGGCTCTGACTTCCGCAGTACGGCGGCTAACAGCACCTGCGAGAACTCACGGCCTATCGCCGCCCCGATCTGAGCCAGCTCCTTAGCCGGGCCAAGCCGGTCGAGCCGCGCCATCAGAGAAGCGTGCAAGCTCGCGGGCACAGCCAGCGCCGGCGAGGGAATCGCAGCCGCAGCCTGCATTGCTTCAGTCTCGCTTCCAGCCTCCAGCACCGCCTTCGTCATTTCCTCCGCGAACAGGGGAACGCCGTCGGTGCGCTCGACAATCTCCCTTCTGATACTGGCCGGGAGTAGCCTGTTGCCGACCACACGGTCGATCATGGTGCTGATGTCGCGCTCAGCCAGGCGGTTGATCGTTAGCATCGTAACGTTCGATTGTCCGACCCACGGCGCGTCGAACTCAGGTCGAAACGTCACGATCAAGAGCACGCGAAGACTCGCGATTCGGTCCATGGCACGACCGAAAACTTCCAGGCTCGTCGGATCGCCCCAGTGCGCATCCTCGACGATCATGAGCACGGGACTGGAGCGCGTTAGGGCTTCCAATTGGAGGCCGAGTGCTGCCAGCATTTTCTGCCGGCGCTGCTCGGGAATAGGCTCCAGAGCGGGGTAGCGCCCATCATTAGGAAGCGACAACATCTCGGCCAGGAGCGCCGCGTCATGCCGGGACGTCGAAGTCTGCGCCAGCAGCGCATCGAGCTTGTCCAGCTTGGCTTGCGGAGTGTCGCTATGCACAAGCACGGCTGCCCGTTCGAATTGCCCAATGATTGGGTAAAGAGCGCTGTCGGTGTGCTGCGGCGAGCAGAAATAACGCAGTCGCGTGTGTGGTTCGGCCGCGATTTCCTCCATGAGCGCGGCGGAGAGCCTAGATTTTCCGATCCCGGCCTCACCGGACAGCAAGACCACCCGGCCTTCGCCGGCCTTGGCTTTCGCCCAGCGGCGCAACAGCAGCTCAAGTTCTTCTTCTCGTCCAACGAGCGCAGTGAGTCCGCCCGCATGCATCGCTTCGAAGCGGCTCTCGACAAAACTCGTTCGCACTACCGCGAAGGCTTTCACCTCCCCAGCGATCCCCTTCAGTTCTCTTGGCCCAAGGTCCCGCAGTTCGAAAAGGTTGCCCAGCAACCTGCGTGTGGCCTCAGCAATGACGACGGTGTTCGGCTCGGCAATGCCTTGAAGGCGCGCAGCGAGGTTCGGCGTCTCGCCGACGATGCCGCGCTCCTGGGCTTCTCCGGACCCGACAAGATCTCCGACGATCACGGTCCCGGTGGCAGCCCCGACCCGTACCTGTAGGGGCTGAGGCGCTGTGAGTAACGCTACGGCATCGATCAGAGCGAGGCTCGCCCGAACGGCACGCTCGGCGTCGTCCTCGTGTGCTGCGGGGTAACCGAAATAAATCAGCACACCATCGCCCATGTATTTCGCGACGAAGCCGCCGAAGCGGCGCACGGTATCAGCGACGCACCTCTGATAGGTCGAAAGTATCTCGCGCAGGTCTTCCGGGTCCAGACGGGCCGAGAGCGCCGTCGATCCGACAAGGTCCGAGAACAACACGGTGACCTGGCGGCGCTCCGCAACGTTCTTTCCAATATGATCATCCTCCAGAGGAACTGCGGCGAGAGGCGCTAGAGGATTCGAAGCTCGCAAAGCGGCAATGGCGTCGAGGAGCCTTCGGCGATGTCCAACAATTCGGACACCAAGATCCTTCAGATCGTCCGCCGTCAAGTTCGGAAGCGCAACGTCGTCGATCTCGTTCTCGCGGAAAGCCGCCTCATATTGTTCGAGGCCAAGTTCCCGCAGCCAGCTTCCAAGATCATCCATAGCGGCGCCTCTGGTTCGCCTACTGCGCAATGATCCCCCAGCCGAGACAACGTGTCTAGGGCACCACTAATGACCGGTTTGGGTCATTCGCGTCGGTTTTGGCCGACACTTAGCGACTTCCGGTCTAGCCCGGTGAACGGACATGTAGCGGCAGCCCGTCACGGAAGCGAAGGCCCCATAGGCGACGTCAGGCCCAAACTTGACTGACACAACGCCGCGGCTAGCGAAGCGGGCGGGACCGGCTGAACAAGAAACCGCTGGGAGTGAACTTTCGGGCTACTGCGAGCGCGCTGCTCTCGCACGTTTCAAGCGCGATCTTCTGGGCCAGCATGACGTCTCCAATCGGAAGATCGCCTACGGGCAGGAAACACAAGCCGATCTTTGGGCGACCGTTTTCGCCGATCTCGCAGACATTCGCAGCCGCTCCCGCATAGATTCTGTAGCGGTTGCCCGTGTCGCCGCCGACCACATCGAAATAGCCCGTGTGCGCGAATTGCCGCCGTTGGACCGGCGAGAGGTAATGCCGCAGCAGTAGCAGCGCGCGTCCTTCCGGAGTCCTCTCGGCGCCGTGCCTAATGAACAGCGCCTTTGCAGCCCTCATCCGTGAGCGTTCACCCGGCCGCGACCGCCTGAATAGCCACACGGCTCAGCGATTCAGCCGCCGACCAGCCGGGGGAAGAAGAGAGTTTCTTCCGCAGTGGGGTCGAACGATCGGATCCGCGACACCTGACCTGAACCGGTCCGGACCGCGGCGGTGAAGCCGACGTTCGTCAGCTCGCGGAATCGCTGCTCCGCCTTGGCTACTTCCCCTGCATCGTCCGCATCGAAGAAGTGACGGCTGTCGCCGGTACTGTCCATCACGGTCTGCATCGGCATGCGGATCCCTCCTTGTTGATCATGACAGAATATTGTTGAAGCTCCGAAGTTCCTCGATCGCACCAAAGCTACTGCCTTTCGCGTCTCGCAACCAAGGCTTCGGTATGGTGGTACGTAGATGGCCCGCAAGCCAGGGCGCAGATTTTGTGGACTTCGGCGAACAGCATCAGCCCGCCACAGCGTCACCGGATATGGCCATTGGTCGAAAATCGGTCTGCATCCGCAAACCAAGCTTTATACCCTGACGGCACGCATCCTTCGCAGGGCGGACAAAGCAACATGGAGGCAAATTACTTTCGACCTGCGCTCAACTCCCTCTTTCCCCTCACTTGATTCATCGTAGAATTCGTTCTCATTCGCTAGACCTGCAGGCTGTAATCGACTTCAACATTTCCCGAGGGCGCTGGGCGAACGAGCTCAAGTGTGCTGATGGAACTCTATAGCCCCTTGATCTTTGCGTTAGGCGCCGAAGTGAATAGGCAGACGATGCTCCGCTGGCTTAGCTCAGATCATCAAAAGATCCGAAGCGATCGAAAGCAGCTTGAAGTGAGGGCTCGCCGCCTGCTGCAGAGTTACCTGACGGCCAATGAGTGGCAAAAGCGCCAATACTATCAGGCCATCGCCGGCGCGGCTTCTGCATGTCAGCCTGGTATTGATGATCCGAGCTTAAGTAACGAGAAGCTTGCTGAATTAACCGCTCAGGCGGCAACAAAAGTCGTCCAAGCACGTGATCGGAAAGCCAAGGATGCGCACGACCATTCAGCTGTACTGATCATGGATGCATACGCAACCGTTGCAATCGCCTATCGACGAGCGGCTTCAGCCTACACTGCTGACAAGGAAATGGAGCAGCTGGGCACCGCCGCAGTACACCTGGTCACGATAGCGAATTCGTTCATGAATGCTGAATCGGTGCGGTCACCGACAGAAATGTGACGGGGGCTTCGGCAAACCAGCCTCGCACTTTTGATCAGGCGTATACCTTGCGCAAACCCTTTCTCCTAAGCTGGCCGTAAGACGTTGCTTGTACCGTCCTCACCAACAAGAAAAGGCGGGCGGCATGTCGATTGCATTTCGAATCTCTATTCTCTTGTTCTGTGCTTACGCCGGTTGGGAAACCCCAAGCATTCAATTCGGCGATTTGCGAGAGCCTCAGCAGCAAGGGCGTTCTCCAGCCGGATAAGTAAGGAATGAACAAAACAACCCTTCACCTGGAACGTCCGCAACCAAACCAAGTTCGGCGTGCTGACCTCGCGCCGGCCACCGGCTTTGCGATGCTCGTCGATGGTCGCTTCAAGACTGAATTTCTTGATCAGGACGCCGCGACTAAAGCGGCCCTTGAATTGTTGGCCAAGTATCCGATGCTGAAGATCGAGATCTACGACGCAGCATCGAAGTCACGGACGCCCGCGAAATAGCCACTTTGCATCGCAACGTGCGTAGTAACTATGTCTTCCGTTTTAATCTACCTTTAGCTTTTTGCTAACAAACGAGGCCGCAAGGTCGTCCCCAAACGGAGGCGGCCTGTGCCTTTGATGAAATACTTCGGATTCGTCGGCAGCGCTCTCGTCCTGTTGATGATCGGAATCGGCTGGTGCCTGCCGCAGCAGGCGCTGGGCCCAGGGAACAGTGACGTAGAGCGACCGTCCATAAGGATCAGCTCAATTGAGCGGGCACCTGAACGGGTAATAATCGATACCAGTTTGCCGACGCTTGTGGCTCCGTCGAACATCAGTCCTTCTACATCGACGACGTTGGTGCAATCTGCTCGGCCTCTGCAGAGTGCATTCTCCGAACTTGACGTCGCCGGGAAGCCGGTCACTCCGAAATCAGGCGGCGAGGTCTTGAAGCCGAAGCATGCGGCAAAAGGCGTATCTGGGAAAAAAGCCTCTAACCGCCGAACAGCGAAACCGTTGAATATTATTCCCGCACCCGCAACGGGAGCGCAAGCTGCGGCGCCTGATACAAGACTGTCGTTACTGGAAACGCTCAAGGAGCGGCTAGGGCAGACGTTTTTCAAGCTGAACTGATGACGGTGCCGACTATAGGACCTCGGCGAGCGCCATTCACCGCGGACGCGCCCCAGGCGTCGCCCCGCAGAGGCGAGGAGCTCGGACGTACGCCTCTCCCCGGGCTAAAATTCGAGCCACGCTCATGCGGCGACGCCACAGCGGTCTCGTCCATTGCAACCACAACCTTGGTGTTGAAGAGTGTTGCGTGATCTGTCCGGTGCCACCTAGGTGTATTGGCTTATTGATTTCGGAGTGCTGCCCTGATCGATTTGGCACTTGAAATCGGCAGTACGGTGAACCTCTTCGTCGTCTGCCCAGTAGGCCGCTATTCGGTTTGAGCGATAACCCAAGCACTGGGGCGTTCGAATGGTAGCTATTTTGTCTCAAAGAATACAATTCTGGACCTCCTTTTCATCGACGCAGCCTTGGAGGAGAAGGGCCGAAGAGCCGAGGACCGCGAGGAGAGGGTAGAACAGGCCGCCGCGTTCGGATTGATTCTCCGTGGACTGACGCTGCCGGGACGCGCGGGAAAGCTCGCAACACTAAGGTGGCGCGACGTACAAGCCTTTAGGCTCGATGGAATTCCACTGCCCGCTGTTTCAGTGAAACTCTGGCCGTGAAGCCTGCCTGCAGCCACGCCATCGCCTGCGTGTGCCCAGCTTTGCGCGAACTCTCATTTCCCCACCAGGCACTGAACTTGTAAGCTGACGGCGGTAACGGCCTCCCAAGAATTCCCTCGATTTCCGAGAACGTGAGCCGAATAGTTTGCGCCCTTGTGCGCACCAGCTCCCTCAATAGCGGATCGTAAACGGAGATGACGCTCGGCTCGTCACGTTGGTCTATCATCGCCGCTCGCGGGGATGTTGAACCCCCGGGCGGCAAGTTCCAGCTCGAGCTCAGTGATCCGCTCGAAGATGCGAGCAGCAATCGCCTCGGAATCTTCAACGCTTAATGATTGCATGCCCCTTAAAGATAGCTCGTCCCTGAGAACCTTCGCCACAAGCAATTGAATTGCCAATGGATCAAATCCTAAAAAGACGATCCAACCGCAACCGAAGGGCGAGTGCAGGTGGTGCTGCCGTGCTTCGGCTAGTTGTCTCCGCTCGGAATGCTGAAGCTGCGCAGCTGCTCGCACAAGCCTTTCTGCCGCAGCCCTTAACAGCAAGCCGTGTGCTCCATCGGGTGTCCTACCCTGCGTGATCTGTAGCCGCTTGGCCGTCTCGCTTTGCTTGAGCACGAGTCTTTAGCCTATCCAGCTTCGATTGCTCCTCGCTCAGACGTCTTTCGACATACTGCCGTTCGAAGTCCGTCAGAGTGGTATGCAATAAGAGGTGATAGCGTTGAATATTGTTGCGATGTGCCCGGACCAAATCGTCGTCAATCATCGTCGCCGCCTTTTCCGCTACCGAGACAACAAACAATTCATCATCAAGTCGGATGGGCAGACGACCGGGCAACAGCAGGCCGGAGCATCTCCGCCGCTCTCTCCATGGTAGCGAGCTTTTCTTTCCCAATCTGTGAACTATTTCACACGGCCTTTGCGATCACACCTAGCTGGCAGCGGACACACTGCAGTGGTTTAATGGGCGTGGGTCGGCTTCATCCAACCCGATGACGGCGGTAGAGCCTAGTGCAGTGCAGCGCGCCGGTTCATCGGGCTTGGCTGAAGGCCAGAAGGTCTTTTATGAAGTCCAAGTCGTTCGAAAACGCCGGAAACAAGCTGCGAAGTCTATGCATCTGATAAGCGCCAATGGCGTGGCGGTTCGATCACTGCATTTTCCGCCCGAGGTCTCTCAGCAGCGTGTGGAGAAAGTCGCTGGCATGGTCGTATTGTGCATTGCCGTTCGTGATTTGACGGACGTGTGGATCCATTACGCGGCCAACGGTTTCGGAGCCGAGCAGCTCAGCTCTGTCCGACCACTGCTGCAGCAAAGCATCGGGTATATCGTCCGCAGATCCGAACATCCGCAAAAGGGAATGTTCGGCCTCGGGCTTGTGGTCGTGATGAGCCTTCGCCGCATAGAAAGCGAATAGTCCCCGGAAGGCATCACGGGAAACGGCAGGTTTTCCCATCGCAATGTCCCTGAAAAAATTACGTTCTCAATGGACGCAAGTTTGACGCCCCCGTTCGGGAAAAGCTAGAAGAAACTAAAACCCTGTGCTCAACCGTTTTCGAAGAATTTGCCGTTGGACGCTGAGTGCAATGCCAACCCGTCAATGATCTTGACCGATTTTGATGACGGCCTGGTTGGACATTCGAGGGGCTCTCTGGCTCTTGTTGTTCCCCAGCCGCCCCATTGGCTGAAGCGTAAGCCGGCGGAGGGGCCATTTTGTACAAAGCCAGCGCACAAGTTGCGCCGAACGGGCGGCTTGCACTAAGCTTTATTCGATTAAATCAGAATGTTTTTGTGGAGTAGCGTCATGTCGAGTGCGATTGAGTTGATTGTGGATGGCTACGCAAGAGTGAAAGACCGCCAGTCGCTTGAAGAGCTGAGGATCCATCGCCGGCGACTTGCCGGAGACCTGAAGGCCTGGGTGGGCTTTGACTGCAGGTTGTCGATTGCGCAAATCGAGCAGGACATCGCGGCAATAGAGGCGGGACTGGAGACGTTGTCGGGGCCGGTCGGCGGCTAGGATAAGGAGTCAACCCGATGACGGCGTGCGCGCAAGGAGGGCAAGTGCTGCGATCGTTCGTCATGGCTGCCCTCGTACTGGTCTGGGGATCCTCGTCCGCGCTCAGCCTGACGTCGGAGGAGATCATCGCCAAGCTTCGCGCCGCAGGCTACTCGCAGATCCAGGAGGTGCCGGCCGGAAAGATCAAGACTTACAAGGCCGTCAGAGAAGGTACCGCGCGCTCGCTAATCGTCGACAGCACTGGTCACATTGCAGAAGTGGCAAGGTAGCTAGACGGGCAGACGAAGCCAGACGTCTTTGCTGGACAGCGTGCCTGTTGGCGTCGCAATCTCCATGTCGACGACGCGAAACGAGCCATGACTTTCGTAAACGTAGCGAAGGTGCCAGACGGGGCCGGGTTCCGGCGAGATGGCGAAGTCGTCCAAGGCAGACGCAACGTATCGAACGGCATCGCGTCGCTCAACCGAGGCGGAGAACATCGCCTCTATCAGCGCGGCCAGGCTCATGCCGCCGACCAGCATGGCTCGTGCCGTTTCGTCGCCGTAAGTAAGCCGCAGCGCAGTCACGACTGCCGCAATAGCGTCGGGGTTCTTCAGAGCCACGGTAGATCCGCTTCGCCCAGCAAAACCATAATGCGGATTCCGCCCCTTTCGTGCAATCGGCATCGATTCGGGGCCACTGTCCCAATGGCTAATGCCCAGGGCGAGCCGCTCCTGCGAAGCTCAATCAGCGGAGCAGACGGGAAAGCTGCGGCTGAACTAAACGGGACCCATATCATCGACTGATCAGCTTTCGAAACGAAAGCCTCTTCAACATGAAGAGAGCGCGGGTGCTAAGGCTCCTTGCAAGGGAGCCGCCAGCTTCCGCGATCAGATCACACGATTGTTTTTAGATACAGACTGGGATCGAAATATTTGGTTGCCGGCGTGGAGTCCTTGATGCCTGCGTTGGCCATGAAGAAATCTGTCGACTGCTGCAGCCAGTTGGTGACCGTCCCGTCTGAGTACATTCGCTTCCACTCCCTGGACGTGAACATCTTCTGGGCCTTGAACGATTCGTTGATGTCGGCCAGCGGGGTTTGGCTATAGTGACCCTTCTGCAGCTTCTCCATCGCTTCGGTGCTGTTCGCGACAATGTAGTCATTCGCATCCGCCCAGCCACGGATCAGCTTCGCCAGCGTTTCCTTGTTTGGCTCGTAATAATCGTTGGCCGCCGCCCAGCCGCCGATGATAGCGGCCTTTGGATAGTAGGCTGACGCATCGGCGAGCTTGACCGCCCCTGGCACCTTGTCCCGAACCGTGACGTTGAAGGGTACCCAAAGAGCGACGGCCGGTACCGCGCCGGAGATAAAGGCGGTCACGGCCGCTGGCATGGTCTGGTTGACGAGTTCGACCTCCTTCGGATCGACCTTATTGGCGCGAAGCGCGGTATCCAGGAACACATGCGCGGTGGTACCGGTCGCGGTCGCGATCCGCTTGCCCTTCAGGTCCCCAAACGACTTGATGCCTTGGTCGCCGCGAACCCAGAGCTGTGCGGTCGCGACCTCAATGTCGTTGATCAGGAACACCTTGCCCTGCCCCCGGGCAGGGAAGTTCGAGAGCACGGCGCCGGTGGCCAGTACGTCGAGGCTGCCGCCGATCAGCGCCTGGAAGATCTCGAGGCCGGTGTTGAACTGTCGCAGCTCGAGATCGAGGCCCTGCCTTTCAAAGGAACCGCGATCCATGCCGGTCCAGATCTGGCCGTCGACCGCGACGGTGTGCAGATAGCCGACGCGGACTTTCGTTTTCGCTTGCGCGATCGCCGGTGCTGAGGCCGTGAAGGTGCCGAGCGCAAGGCCCGCCGTCGTGGTCAGAAATTGTCTGCGGTCCATGGTATCCTCCGTTTTGTTTGTTATTCCGCGAACGATGCCGGACGCATTTGCGCCTGCTGGGCGCGATACTCATCCCTCACCAGTCGCCTGATGTAGCTTCGCAGCTCCCCGAATTCGGCTCGCTCCTGGATTGATTCGTCGCGCGGATAGGCGAACGGCACGTCGATGATCTGCCTGATCCGTGCCGGCCGTGCGGTCACCACCACGATGCGGGAGGCGAGGTAGATAGCCTCTTCCACGGAGTGGGTGATTAGCATGACAGTCTTGCCTTCGGTCTCGAGCACTTTCAGAAGTAGGTTCTGCATGTTGGATCGGGTCTGGGCATCGAGCGCGCCGAACGGCTCATCCATCAGCAGGAACTGCGGCTTGACGGCATAGGCACGCGCGATCGCGAGCCGCTGACGCATGCCGCCGGATAAATGCTTCGGATAGGAGCTGGCGAAGTCGGACAATCCCATCAGGCCGAGATAGTGATCGCAGATGGCATCGCGCTCACCGGCCGGGACGCGGTTGGCGCTGAGCTTCAGGCCGAAAGCTATGTTCTGCTTCACGGTCAGCCACGGGAAGACGCCATATTCCTGAAAGATGACGCCGCGCTCGGGCCCGGGGCCCGCGACGGGACGTCCGTCGAACAGCACATTGCCGGTCGTCGGCCTCTGGAAACCCGCGAGCATGCTCATCATCGTGGTCTTGCCACAGCCGGAGGGGCCGATCACCGCGATGAAATCCCCATCGTTGATGTCGTAGCTTACGTCCTCGACGACGTTGAGGCGGCCCCTCGGAGTTTCGAATGACAACGAAACATTTTCGAACTGCGCACGCTTCTTCATGCGATGACCCGATCCTGCCACACCAGCAACCGCGCCGTGATCTTGCGCAGGATCATGTCCATGAGCAGAGCGATCAGGCCGATACAGATGATGCCGACATAAATGACATCGAGCAGGAAATAGGTGGAGGCATTCTGGATCATCGCACCAAGTCCGCGCTGGGCCGCGATCAGCTCGGACGCGACGAGAGTTGCCCAGGCCACGCCCAATGCGACCCGCAGTGCGGTGAGAATATGCGGGACGGTGAGGGGAATGATGACCTTGCGGAAGATTTCCGCCTGAGTGGCGCCGAGCGTCTGCGCTACGCGGATGTAGAGGGGCGTGATCTGCGAGACGCCTTCATACATCACGATCACGCCGGAGAAGAATGAGGCGTAGAACAGGATGACCAGTTTTGCGACCTCGTCCACGCCGAAATAGACAATCACCAGCGGGATCAGCGCGATTGGTGGCAGCGCGCGGAAAAAGTTGATCATCGGGTCGGCGAAGGTGCGGGCCGGGCGATACCAGCCGAGCAGGAAGCCAACGGGCACCGCTGCAAGAATCCCGAGCGCGACGCCGAAGAAGACGCGTCTGGTCGAGGCGAAGATGTCGACGAGGAGGCCTTCCTTCGTGAGAAGCTCGAAGAACTTGGCGGCGACCTGGTGCGGGGCGGGGATCAGCGAGACATTGACGAAGCCGCTCCAGCGCACCGTGTACCAGAGCAGGATTGCACCGATCCACGGTATCAATCCGAGACCAAAGCGTCTCACGCCAGCTCCGTTCATTCGACGCGTCCACCCAGATTGCGGTTGATGTTTCCATGGTCATATTATAAATAGGATGACCATACAAGAGCGCCTTTGGTCATAGGCGTCGCAGGCCTTCTGAGCATGACATCGTCGCCTTTCACCATTCGCAGCGTCCAGGCTTTCGGCTATCGCTATCCGTTGACGACACACGTCATCACCTCGTTTGGGCGGATGGCGGATCGGCCTGCCGTTTTCGTTTGCGTCGATGATACGGACGGTTACGTGGGTTGGGGCGAGGTGTGGTGCAATTTTCCGGCGCCGGGCGCCGAGCACCGTGTTCGGCTGGTCAACGAGGTTCTCGCGCCAGCCCTTATCGGATTTAGTGCGCAAGACCCATCAGCCGCTTTCGAGCGCCTGACGCAGGGAACCTCGGTGCTCGCGCTGCAATCTGGCGAAGCGGGTCCGTTCGCGCAGTCGATCGCCGGCATCGATCTTGCTGTCTGGGATCTCCACGCGCGCCGCCAGAACGTTGCGCTGTGGAAGTTGCTCGGCGGATCTCGGAACAGGATCAAGGTCTACGCCAGCGGCATCAATCCGATCGGATCGGAGAAAACGGCGGAGGCAGCGCTTGCACGCGGTTACCGCGCCCTGAAACTGAAGATAGGTTTTGATCCAGCTGTCGACCGCGCCAATCTTGCAGCACTGCGGCGGCTTGTTGGCGAGGGCGTGCTTGCCGCCGACGTCAACCAGGCCTGGACCATCGCTCAGGCGCTTGAGCTTGCTCCGCAGCTGGAGGCGTTCGACCTTGGCTGGCTCGAGGAGCCGATCCGCGCCGACCGCCCGTGGCAGGAGTGGAAGCAGCTCCGCCAGTTAATCAGCTTTCCGCTCGCGGCGGGCGAGAACATCGCCAGCCACGCCGGATTTGCCGAGGTGCTGGATGAGCCGGTTCTCGGCGTGATCCAGCCGGACATCGCGAAATGGGGTGGACTCTCGGCGTGCGCGGGCATCGCCCGCGATATCCTGCAGTCAGGCAAGATGTTTTGTCCGCATTATCTTGGTGCCGGCATCGGACTTCTCGCATCGGCCCATCTTCTGGCCGGCATCGGCGGCGACGGGCTGCTGGAAGTCGATTGCAATGAGAACCCGCTGCGCGATCGCTTCTGTGGCCCCGTGCTTGATGTCCGGGAGGGTGCGATCGAACTCAGCGACGCGCCAGGTCTTGGGCTCACGCCTGATCTTGCGTCGATCGAACAGTACCGGACCGCGTGATGTCACCCCAGGGCTACGATTACATTATCGTCGGCGCGGGCTCCGCCGGCTGCGTGGTCGCAAACCGGTTGTCAGCCGATCCCGCCTGCCGCGTGCTGCTGCTGGAAGCCGGTGGATCGGACCGGAATTTTTGGCTCAGGCTTCCGGTCGGGTACTATCGGACCATCTACAACGAACGTTTCTCGCGCCTGTTCAGGACCGAACCGTCGGAAGGCAGCGGCGGCCGTTCCATCGTCTGGCCGCGCGGCCGTGTGCTCGGCGGATCCTCGTCGATTAACGGGCTGATCTTCATCCGCGGCCAGCACGAGGATTTCGACGACTGGGAACGCCTTGGCGCCGATGGCTGGAGCTATCGTGACGTCCTGCCGTATTTCCGGCGCTACGAACGCTACCGCGGCGGCGAGAGCCAGTTTCACGGCGGCCTCGGCGAGTTCGAGGTCTCCGATCTCCGCAATGACAATCCGGCATCCAGGGCGTGGGTCGAGGCAGGCGCGCAGTTTGGCCTGCCACGCAATCCGGACTTCAACGGCGCAACCACGCTCGGCGTCGGCACCTACCAGCTCGGCATCGGGCGTCACTGGCGGACCAGCTCCGCCTCTGCGTTTCTGCAACCGATTGCCGGCCGTCGAAACCTCTCCATCGTTACCCATGCGCATGTCAGCAAGGTCGTTTTCAACGGTCACGTCGCGACCGGCGTCGAATGGATTAGCAATGGACAGGTGCACAGCGCTACAGCCGATCGCGAGGTCATCCTGTCGGGTGGGGCCCTGCAGTCGCCGCAGATCCTCCAGCTCTCCGGCGTCGGTCCGGCTGATGTACTGCGCAAGCTCGGCATCCCCGTCGTTTCCGATGCTCCGGAAGTGGGCGCCAATCTTCAGGACCACTATCAAGCTCGGCTGATCGTCCGCCTGAAGGAGCGGATCTCGCTCAACGATCAGGTCCGAAATCCGGTCGAGCTTGCGAAGATGGGCTTGCAGTGGATGCTCGCTGGCAGCGGTCCGTTGACGGTTGGCGCGGGGCAGGTCGGCGGCGCAGCCTGCACGGAATACGCGGTCGGAGGCCGGCCGGACGTGCAGTTCAACGTGATGCCGCTCTCAGTCGACAAGCCCGGTGAGCCGCTGCACAGCTATTCCGGCTTCACCGCCTCGGTTTGGCAATGCCATGGAAAGTCGCGTGGACGGCTTGTGATCAGCTCGACCGATCCGTTCGAGCAGCCGCGCATTGAGCCGAATTATTTTGCCGAGGAAATCGACCGCAAGACCATTGTTGCGGGCCTGAAGATTCTGCGCGAGATTTATCAGCAGAGGGCGTTTCGCACGCTCTGGGACGTCGAGATGGTGCCGGGCGAGGCGGCAAGGGATGATGCCGGGCTGTGGGACTTTGCGCGTAATACCGGGGGCACGGTGTTTCACTGTGTCGGCACCTGTCGCATGGGCAGGGATGCGCAGGCCGTGCTCGATCCGCAGCTGCGCGTGCGCGGCGTCGAGCGGTTGCGGGTGATCGATGCCTCGGTGATGCCGCAGATCACGTCGGCCAACACGAATGCGACCAGCCTGATGATCGGCGAACGCGGTGCCGCGCTGGTCATGGCTTGATCGCGCGGCCTGAATTCCGGAGGGCGAGATGGAATTGAGTTCCGACAGTCACGTCCCCAAGTACGCGCAGATTGCCGACATCTTCCGCCAGCGGATTGCGCGCGGCACCTGGACCCGTGGCTTTCGCCTGCCAGCCAACGAGGACCTTGCGGCCGAGTTCGGCGTGTCGCGCGTCACCATCCGTCAGGCGGTCGAGCTGCTTGCCCGCGACGGCGTGATCGAGGCCCAGCAGGGACGAGGCACGTTTGTCACGGGCACCGTGCGGCAGGATCGCTGGCTTAAGGTCGAGACTACGCTGTCCGATCTCGCCGACATGTACCGCGACACCTCTCCGGAGATCATCAACATCTCGGAGAGCCGCAGCAACGCGCCGCTGCTTGCCGAGGACGGCAAGCCGGCCGAGAAATACGTCTTCATGCGCCGTCTGCACTCACGCGGGAAGCAGCCTTACTGCGTCATTTCCATCTATCTCGACGAGAAGATCTTTCGCAGGTCGCCAAAGCGTTTCCGCAATGAGACCGTGATTCCGATCCTCAACGATCTCAAGGATCCCGCGATCGCCAGCGCCCGTCAGACGCTCACGATTGGCACCGCGGATCTCGAGGCGGCGCGGCTGCTGCGCGTGCCCCTGAACTCTCCCGTGGCCGAAGTCCGTCGCGTCTTCACAACCAGCGACCGCACCGTGATCTATCTCGGCGAAGTCACCTATCGAGGAGATTTCGTGCGTATCGACATGGACCTGCGGCCATAGAGCCTAATCCGCAAGAGCGCAGAGCGGCTTTCGGGCAAGGTCACGCTCAAACCCGGACTTTGGCCGTCTAACGGGAAAATAATTCCTGGTTCCGACGCTCAAGTTCTTCGCCATAGGTCCGCAGCACGTGGGATTCGCTCAGCGTGCCGATCGCTGTGCGACTGTCGGCGCCGTCGACGACTGCAAGGACGTCGGCCTCGCTGCGCTCGAAAGCTTTCAGGATCTCGCGGACCGGGGTGGTCGGGAGCAGGTATTCACCCTGTTGCTGCGCCAGCGACCCGAGCAGTTCCTCGTCCTGACTGGCCACGGAATGCAGCGTGGCGGCGGGCACGATGCCCGCATAGATGCCGTTGGGATCGCGCAATACGATTTGGCGGACCAGCGCCGGCGAGAACTGCCTTTGCGCCTCGCCGATCGGCATCGTCGTCAGCGCATTCTCGAAGTCGGCGCGCATCAGGGATGCCGCGCTCATCTGCCGGACCCAGCCAATGTCCTGCGGGCCGCGGATCGCCTCGCCGCGCAGATGGAAGCGCCATGTCGCGAAGCTGTATCCGAACAGCTCGCGGACGATCAGCGCGCAGACCGACGAGGCGACCACGGCGCCAACGGTGACGGAGAAATCGCCGGTGATCTCGAGCGCGAGACAGACCATGCTGAAGGGTGCTCCGAGCACGCCGGTTCCGAGCGCGGCGAGCGCTGCAATCGCGGCGGTGCCGGGCTGAAGCGCGATCGTGGGAAGAGGCCCGGTCAGCACGACGCTGTAGAGCTGCCCGATCAGCGCGCCGAGCAGGAGCGAGGCGAAGAACAGGCCGCCGCGAAAGCCCGAGCCGAGCGAGATGGCGGAGGCCAGGATCTTGAACACGATGGTGGTCGTGAGCAGGAGCCAGGTCGGATTGCTGACCAGCAGAATCTGCATCGCGCCGTGGCCGGCGCCGAGCACGGTCGGCGTCAGCAGGGCGAGGCCGCCGAGCAGCAGGCCTCCGAGGATCGGCCGTACGAATCCCTTGAATACCGTGATGCGCTGAAAGCACCGTTCCGAGAACGCGACTGCGAGCATGACGATAATGCTGACGAAGGCGCAGATGACGCCGATCAGCACGGTTTGCCCGATCATCTCGACGGACACCGGTGAGGGGAAGCCGGGCACCATCAGGAACGACTGGTGCGTCAATTGCCGCGCGACCAGCCACGCAGTAACGGCGCTGGCGGTGACCGGAACAAGTGCGGCGGAAGTGTACGCGCCCAGCACGACCTCGAAGGCGTAGAAGGCGCCGGCCAGAGGTGCAGAAAACGCAGCGCTGATCGCACCCGCGGCGCCGCAGGCGACCAGGAGCCGCATGTCGTTACGTCGTGCGGCGAGGCGCTGGCCGACATGAGAACCGAACATCGCGCAGATCTGCGTGTAGCCGGCTTCCAGTCCGACCGACCCGCCGAAGCCGTTGGAGAGCAGGGTCTGCATCGAAATCAGGAGGCTGCCGCGAAACGACAGCCGGCCGCCATAGAGGGCATTCGCCTCGATCGCGTCGGCGAGCTGCTGGCCCTTTACGCGTCGGGCGAAGTAGAGCCCGATCAGCGCGAGCACCAGGCCGCCGAGCATCGGGATCAGCAGTGTTCGCTGCCACGAAATCACGCCGGTGGCGCTGAGATGTGCGTCGACAGGAATGTCGAACAGCAGTGCGTGAGAGACCTGGCTGAGGCTCGAGATCGCGGCCACGAGCACGCCGCCGAGCAGTCCGACGACGATGGCGACCAGCACGAGGCCGGTCTCGCGATTGCGCACGAAATTGCGCAGGAACAACGGCAGCAGGCGGACGCCGGGAGTACCGGCCGGCTTCGCAGGATGGGGTGCCGACCCCATAACTACGCCGGATCCCGCAACGGCTCGGTACGCACGACTCGGAAGCCGATATTGCTCGACGAGGAGTTGGGGGTATTGGAGCTTCGCGCCGCGACGCGGTAGCGGTTGCAGTAGGATTCGTGGCAGAGGAAGGATCCGCCGCGCATCGAACGGTTCGGAGCCGGTTCGCGGTTCAAGGGATCGTTAGATGTAGTGAGGCGGTGATAGCTCGGCGAAAAATAGTCCTCGCACCATTCCCAGACGTTTCCGGCCACATTGTGCAGACCGTATCCGTTTGGGGCGAATGCATGAACGGGCGCTGTACCAAAATAGCTATCATCCATGGTATTGCGGTCGGGAAAGTTGCCCTGCCAGATGTTGCAGCGATGCTCGCCGTCGGGCTGCAGCTGGTTGCCCCAGGGATAGGTGGCCTGGTCTAACCCGCCGCGCGCGGCCATCTCCCATTCCGCTTCGGTCGGCAGCCGCGTCCCTGACCATGCGCAGTAAGCCTGTGCGTCGTTCCAGGAGACGTGGACGACGGGGTGGTCGAGCCGGTCGAGGATGCTGCTCGCCGGTCCCTCTGGCTGTGCCCAATATGCGCGCAGCACCGCAAGCCACCATGGTGTCTCCTGAACGCGTGTCAATTGGACGGTGCGCGTCTCTTCCGGCAACAAGCCTTCAAAGACAAAACTCCAGCCGTAGCGTTCGGCCTCGGTCGTATAGCCCGTAGCGCGGACGAAGTCGCCGAACTGCAGATTGCTCACGGCATGACAGGCGATGGCGAACGGCGACAAGGTGACCGGCCGCACCGGGCCCTCGCCATCTTCGACAAACCTTTTGTCGGCCGAACCCATGTGGAAGGTGCCACCGAGCAATGAGCTCCAGCGGCGCTGGATCATCGTCAGACTAGGGGGGATAGCTCCTTGCGCCTCGCTGGACGGCGCCGACTCCTTGCCGGCGTCGCCTCGAGTGCAGCAATGTGAACGATCCCCGGTCACGTGCTATTCCTGCTTCTCTTCTTCCCAGAAGGCCGTGCCGCCTTCCGCCTTCATCAATTCGAGAATCTTCTCGCGCGGGATCACGCCGCAACGATTGGCCCATTGCTGATACTGCGCCGTCATCTCGCGGACGCGATCCGGATGTTGCGCGGCCAGATCGTTCATCTCGGTGCGGTCGGTTTCCATGTCGTAGAGTTCCCAAGGGCCAGGATATTTCCGCACCAGCTTCCACTTGCCGGTGCGCACAGCTGCATTGCCTTCGTGCTCCCAGAACAGCGGGCCCCGATTGCCATAAGCTGCCCCGAATGATGGCACCAGGCTCTCGCCCTCGCAGGGCAAAATAGTGTTGCCGTTGTATTCACTGGGGTAGGTGGCACCGGTGACGTCAAGAATGGTCGCCATCACGTCGGTGAGCTGGCTTGGATTGTGCCGCAGGCCGCCCTTTTCGGAGATGCCGCGCGGCCAGTGCACAATGAACGGCGTGGCGATACCGCCCTCGTGAACCCAGTGCTTGTAGAGCCGGAATGGGGTGTTGGAGAGATTGGCCCAGGCGGTGCCGTAGCTCTGGTAAGTGTCCTCGCCGCCGGGCATAAGGCTTGGATCGTTGCCGAAGCGCACCGGCCTGCCGTCGCGGGTCTTTGCCTGCGCGATCATGAGCTGGTCGACCAGCTCCTTCGCAGTGACGCCTTCCGGAATGTCCTCGGCGCAGGCGCCGTTGTCCGAGAGGAAGATGATCAGGGTGTTGTCCATCTGGCCGGTTTCTTCCAGCGCCTTCAGGATACGCCCGATGCCCTGGTCCATCCGGTCGATCTGGGCCGCGTACACCTCCATGCAGCGCAGCGTCCATTCGCGCTGCTCGGCGTCGGTCCACGCTGGCTGGGTCGGATCACGATCGGTGAGGCGCCAGTTCGGATGGATGATGCCGTCCTCCACGAGGCGCTTGAGGCGCTCCTCGCGCAGCTTGTCCCAGCCGGCGTCGAAGCGGCCCTTGTATTTTGCTATGTCCTCGTCATGGGCGTGGAGCGGCCAGTGCGGGGCGGTATAGGCGACGTACTGGAAGAACGGCGCGCCGGGCTTTTCCGCCCTGTGCTGACGGATGAAGGTGGCCGCCTGGTCGCTGATCGCATCCGTATAGAAGAACGACGGGTCCTTAACCGGCTCGTGTTCGATATTGTCGTTGCCGCGGGTTAGCGTATTCGGGTGATAGAAGCTGCCGGCACCGATGATGGTGCCATAGAAATGGTCGAAGCCGCGCTGCATCGGCCAGGCGTCGGTCGGCTCGGTGAGGCTGCTGGCGATATGCCACTTGCCGCTGAGATAGCTCGTATAATTCCTGCTCTTGAGCGCTTCGGCGATCGTCACGCAACTCTTGTTCAGATTGCCGGCATAGCCTTCCGGACCGTTGCTGTAGGTGAGGATGCCGATGCCGGTCTGGTGCGGATGCAGGCCGGTCAGCAGCGAGGCGCGAGACGGGCTGCAGCGCGCGGTGTTGTAGAACTGAGAGTAACGCAGCCCGTTCGCCGCAAGACGATCGAGGTTCGGCGTCTGGATCTCGCCGCCGTAACAGCCAATGTCCGAAAAGCCCATGTCGTCGTTGAGGATGAGCAGGATGTTGGGGCTCTCGGAAGTTTTTGCGCCATTCGGCATGTTTGTGTCCTCGTTTTTTGGCGTGTGGCGATCTTAGTGGCGGCGCGTCAGGCTGATGCTCAGGCGGAAATATTTCGGCAGATAAACGGCGCGGAGAAGCTCCAGCGCCCGTCCGTCCTTGCTGAAGGTGACGCGCTCGATCGCGAGCAGGGGCGATCCGACCTTCACGCCGAGCAGTTTTGCGCTGCTGGCATCAGCGAGATCGGCGCTGATGGTCTGCTGCGCGTCCTTGATGGCGAAGCCGAGTTCGTCCTCGAAAACGCGATACATAATGATCGATATCAGATCCCGTTTCTCGAGCTCGAGACCGATGTCCGGCGGATAGAAGGCGTGCTCGATCGCGATCGGTGTGTCATCCGCGAACCGCAGACGCCTAAGTTGCCAGACGGCGCGCTCACGCAGCTGCTCGCGAACGGCGGGATCATGGCGGTTGGTCATACCCTGCTGCAGGATCTTTGCACCGGCCTGATAGCCAGCGTCGCGGATGGTTTCCGAAAAACCCATGAGGTGGCCGACCCAGTTTTCGGGCTGGTTCGAGCGCAGAAAAGTGCCGCGGCCGCGTGAGCGGTCGAACATGCCTTCGTTCACCAGCGGCGCGATGGCATTGCGGATGGTGATGCGGCTGACGCTGAAATGACGGCCGAGCTCGGCCTCGGTCATCAGGCGGCCGGTGGCGTCGATCAGCTTGCCGTCCCGAACCTGACTGCGAATGGACTCGCGAATCTGGACGTGCAGGGGCGTCGAGCCTTCCGCGACATCGCTGCCGAGCGGAGCGGACTTCTTCTTGTGGGTTTGAACAGCCATGGTGTCAGAGCCGCATGCGGGTCGTGGGATCGAACAAGTGAATGTCCTGGGGACGGGTGGTGATCGAGATGGTCTCGCCTTCGCCGGGGATGTTGCCGTTGCTGACGCGCATGCGGATCATGATGCCGGCGCAGTCGAGGTCGAGCACGGCGGTATCTCCGAGGTCCTCGATCAGGTCGACGCGCGCGCCGAGTCCGCCCTCCGTCATGCGCAGGGCGCCGGGACGAAACCCGACCACCACATCACGCTCGCCCGCGGTTGTGGTGGTCGTCTTGAGACGATGCCCGGCAATGATCACGTCGCCGTCGACATAGCGGGCGGGGACGAGGTTCATCGGGGGATTGCCGATGAAGCCGGCGATATCAATCGAGTTCGGGCGCGCGAACACTTCTGCGGGCGTGCCGATCTGCTGGATCTCGCCTGACATGAACACCGCCATGCGGTCGGCCAGCGTCATGGCCTCTTCCTGGTCATGGGTGACGTAGACCGCGGTGACGCCCAGGGAGCGCTGCAACTTCTTTAATTCGGCCCGGGTCTCCAGCCGAAGCTTGGCGTCAAGGTTGGAGAGGGGTTCGTCGAGCAGGAACAAGCGCGCCTTGCGCACGATCGCGCGGGCGAGTGCGCAGCGCTGCTGCTGACCGCCCGAGAGCTGGCCCGGCTTCCGGTCCAGAAGGTGGTCGATCTTCACTTTTCTTGCTGCTTCGTGCACGGCGGAAGCAATCTCGGCCTTCGGAAGCCTGGCCATCTCGAGTGGGAAGGCGATGTTCTCGGCGACGGTCATGTGCGGATAGAGCGCGTAGCTTTGAAACACCATGGCGATGTCACGATCGCGCGCGTCAGTCGAGGTGACGTCCTTGTCGTCGATCAGCACTCGGCCGGCGGTCGGCGCATCGAGACCGGCAAGGATGCGCAGCGTCGTGCTCTTGCCGGAGCCGGACGGGCCGAGCAGGGCAAAAAACTCGCCCGGCTTGATTTCGAAATTGACGCCCTTGAGCGCGGCGAACTCGCCGTGCATCTTGACGATGTTGCGAAAACTGACCTGACCCTGGCCGCTCATCGGCGCCCTCCGCCTTTGACTGCACCGACCGTCAGACCCTTCACGATGTGCTTCTGCGCGACTACTCCGAGCACGACTACAGGAAGCATGGCCAGGACCGAGACAGCTGCGAGCTTGGCCCACAGCGTCTGCTCGACGGAGACGAAGTTGAACATGGCGACCGTGACCGGACGCACCGTGTTACCGCTGAGCACGACCGCGAACAGAAATTCGTTCCAGGCATTGAGGAATACGAACACGACGGTGACGGCGATGCCGCCGCGGACCTGCGGGATGATGATGCGCCACAGCGTCTTGAGCCTGCTGGCGCCGTCGAGATAGGCGGCTTCCTCCATCTCGAAGGGAATGTCCTCGAAATAGGATACCAGCAGCCAGATCGCGAAAGGCAGGGAGAACGACAGGTAGATCAGGATGATGCCCTGATAGGTATCGATCCAGCCGATGTTCCGCAGCACCAAGAAATAGGGGATGATGATGCCGACTGGCGGCAGCATCTGTGTCGCCAGGACATAGAAGCCCGCGAACTTCTTGCCGCGAAAGCGCAGCCGCGCCAGCGCATAGGCCGCAGGCACCGCCATCAACATGGTCACGATAGTAGTGCCGACCGAGATGATGGCACTCGAAAGGAGGTTCGGGAGGATCGATCCGGAGCCGAACAGCACGTCGCGATAGGCCTTCAGCGTCGGCGAGAAAACGAGCTTGGGCGGATAGGCGAGTACGTCGGAATCGGTCTTGAGCGAGTTCAGCACGCTCCAGATGATCGGGAACGCCCAGGCCAGCAGGAAGACCATGGAAATCGCGAGCAGGGCGATGGCGCGGAGGCGCTTTGCCGTCACTTTGCCCTCCGCAGAGCAAACAGGATGCCGGAGATGATGATGGTCACGATCAGCAGCGCCACCGCCAGCGCCGCACCGTACCCGATTGATAACTCAGTGAAGGATTTCCTGTAGGCGTAGAGGTTGAGGATCTCGGTCGCGGTCCCGGGCCCGCCGGCCGTGACGGTGAAGATCGCCGCGAACGCCGTCAGCGCCACCATCGTCCGCATGATGACGACCATCACGATCGCGGGCCGCAGCAAGGGCAGGGTAAGGCGGCGGAAGCGCTGCCAGGCCGAGGCCCGATCGAGCCGCGCGGCCTCATAGATGTCCTCGGGCAGTGAGGCCAGCGAGGCCAGCAGCACCATGAACGCGAACGGCGTCCATTGCCAGGTATGGATTGCGATCACCGAGACCATCGCAAGCGTGGGATCGCCGAGCCAGTTCTTGCTACCGAGGCCGGCGTTGATCGCGAGGTAATCGATAATGCCGAATTCCGGTGCCAGCATGAAGGTGCGCCAGATCATGCCGACGACGGCAGGCGACAGCACGACGGGCAAGATCGCGATGACCCTGAACCAGCCCTGGCCCCGCTTCATGTCCATGACGAGCAACGCGAGCGCCAGGCCGATGATGACCTGCAGCGCGACCGTGGAGCCGGTATAGACGAGGCTCACCAGCAGCGAGGTCCAGAAGCGCTCGTCGGAGAGCAGCACCTGGTAGTTCTCGAATCCGACGAAGCCGTTGGTGAACGGCATCGCCAGATCCATCCGGAACGCGCTGGTATAGACCAGAAAGAGCAGCGGAAACGTTGTCGTGGCAAGCAGCGCCAGAAACGCCGGTGCAAGCAAGGTTGCCGCAAACCGGCGCTCGCGCTGCGCCAGGACGCGCCCGAAATAGCTGTGAGGCGCCTCACTCGCGATCCCGGCCGATGTCGCCGCTGTCGTCGCCATGGCTCAGCCGCGCATCATGGGTTCGATGCGGCGCTGCGCATCGTCCAATGCGGCCTTGATCGTGGCTTGGCCGGAGAGGGCCGACTGGATCGCGGTTGCCATGGTGTCGCCGATCGCCGGCCATTGTGGCACGCGCGGGCGCCAGTCGACGTCGGTATCATCCTGCAGAGCGCCCATCGTGGCTTCGACGAAATTCTCGCCAAAGCCCTTCATGAGCTTGATGTATTCCGGATCCTTCCAAACCGAGGTGCGGTTGACGCCGGAGCGCTTGGTCGGGCCTGCAAAACGATGCGCGGTGCGCGCCTGGGTCTCGGCGCTCGCGGCCCATTGAATGAAAAGCCACGTCGCCTTGCGCTTCTTCTCGGGCAGCGCGGAACTGATTGGAAAACCCCAGTTCCAGATCGAGGTGGTGCGCGTGCCCGATGGGCCCTTGGGCCAGCGCGCAAAGGCGACCTTGCCGATGACCTTGGACTTCTCGGGATTGTTGATGACCGAGGCCGAGGAATGCGCGTCGATGTAGCTGGCGACGGTGCCTTGCGAGAAGGCGTCGGCAATATCGGGCCAGTTCCAATTCGCAGCCGCCGTCGGCGCGTACTTCTTCATGATATCGACGTACCAGGCGAGCGCCGCCTCGGCCTCGGGGCCATTGACGGTGAGCTTGCCGCCCTTCATCCAGTCGCCGCCGAACTCTCGAAAAATCGACGGATAGATGTACATGTTCTGGCCGGCACCGGCGACGCCGCGCAGCGCTGCGCCCCAGATGCGGTCGTTCGGCGTGTTCAGCGCCGCGGCGTTGGACATGTAGGCCTCTAACGTGTCGGCCGGCTTTAGACCCTTCGCGTCGTAGAGATCCTTGCGATAAACCTGAATGGTGACTTCGCCGTCATAGGGCATGCCATAGAGCTTGCCGTCGATGCCATTGGCGCTGCGCCAGGCCGGAATGATGTCGTCGAGCTTGAACCATGCCTGGTCGGTCAGCGACTTGTCGTTCAGATAGGTGTCAAGCGGCTCCACCCATTTGTTCGCGGCGTAGAGCGAGTAATACATGGGGTCCGCGGCATGGGTCGCGTAGGTGCCGGTCTTCGAGGTCAGGTCGATGACGCTCTTCTGACGGATCTGCGCCGGCGGAATCTTTTCGAAACGGACATCAATGCCGGTCAGCGCCTTGAACTGCGGCGTAAGCGTGATGAGGTTTTCGAAGTAGCTCGCCGGGATCACGGCGACCGTGATGGTCTCGCCGGATACCTGCTGCCAGTCGATCTGAGCGGATTTGTAGGGCGCGAGGTCGGTGTCCTGCGCTGCGGCTTGCCGGAGAAAGGCTGGACCAAGCGTCGCAACGGCGGCGGCTGCGGTTCCGGTCTTGAGTAGCGTTCGTCGCGTCGGCTTGAATGACGGCATGCGGTCCTCCCGAAAATCCGGATTTTTACTTCCGGTTAGTAAGGACATTTTCCTAAATGTTATAACAAGTCAACCGCGGCAAGGTTGCCGCTGGTCGTTGCCATAGGACGTCATCTTGCGCGCCTCGGAACTCCGGCGCTCGCTTCCAGAGATGGTTTGAAGCCGACGATGCGCCGCTTGACGTATCCGTTGATGTCCAGCCGCCGGTGCTCGCGCGACGTCAACCTGCGAGAAACCCGCCATCCACAGCAACGACGGTACCGGTCGCATATTGCGACGCCGGCATGCAGAGGAACGCGACGGCGCCGGCAATATCTTCCGGCTGTCCCCACCGCTTGAACGCGGTGCGGTCGGCGATGCGCTGGTAATGCGCGAGATCAGTCCGGCCGGCGGCGTTGATCGCGGTCTCGATATAGCCCGGCGCAACTGCGTTGACGCGAATGCCCTCTTCGGCCCACTTCAAGGCGAGTGCCTTGGTCAACATCACGACGCCACCCTTACTGGCGCAATAGGCGGGGATACGCGGTAGCGCCAAAACCGCGTTCATCGAGGCGATGTTGACGATCGATCCCTTTGCCTCCGCAAGCAGCGCGCGAAAAGCCATGCAGGTCCGGAAGGTGCCGGTGAGATTGACATCGAGAACCTTCACGAAAGTCTCGATCTCGAATTCTTTGTCGCGGGCGAGAATCCCGGCGCAATTGACGAGCGCGTCGACCCGCTTGTACTTGTTGGCGAAGAATTTGACGGCCGCATCATCGGTGACGTCGAGCGTCCCGAGCGTGAGGCCCGCGCGCGGCTTGAGGAGTGTGCGGGCGAGATCGGCATCGTTGGCGCCGGTTGCGGTCACCGTCGCGCCGAGATCGCAAAACTGGTTGCTGATTGCTGCGCCAATGTCGCCGGCGCCCCCGATCACGATGGCATGAAAGCCGGAGGCTAGAGAGAAATTCAAACTCATCGGGACTGTCTCACTTCAGGGATTTTGGAGGCGGCGCCGTCGACTCGCGGACCACCAGTGAAAAGTCGATCTCGCGGTGCATGATGGTCTGCTCGCCGGCGAGGCTGCGCACCAGATATTCGCCAGCGCGTTGCCAGGTTTCTCCGGTCGGAACGTGAATCGTGGTCAGGCTCGGTCGCAGATGGCGGCTCCAGTCGAGATCGTCGAACCCAACGACCGACAGATCGCGTGGTACCGAAAAGCCGCTGCGTTCCGCCTCGAGCAGCACGCCGTAGGCGATGACGTCGTTGCCGCACACTACGGCTGTGGGACGATCCTTGAGCCCCAGGAGATAGCGCGCCGCTTCGCGGGCGTCGTCCAGCGTATAGGGCACCTCGACATGCCATTGCGACGGCAGTTCGAGGCCGCTCTCGGTCAGCGCGCGGCGAAAGCCGGCAACGCGAGCGCTGGCACGGTCGTTGTTGCGCTGGAGAGCCGAGACGATCCCGATGCGGCGATGGCCGAGTTCGATGACATGGGCGGCGGCGCGATGGGCGGCCGCTTCGTTGTCGGTGCCGACGCAAGGGTAGGGCCGGTCGGGCTGGTATATGCCCACATTGATGAACGGCACCGCGTTGTCCGCGAGCAGCTTGCGCAAGCCGTCGTGATGGCAGTCGCCGCGCAGCACCAGGCCGTCGACGCCGCGGCTGATCAGATTGCGCGCCTGCTGCAATTCGACGTCAAGATCGTAGCCGCTCGTCGTGAGGAACAGCATGTATCCGACCGACGACAGATAGTGCTGCAGCGAAGCGATGCCGCGCGCGAACATCGTGTTGTCGATGGTCGGCACGATCGCGCCAAGAGTGCGCGAGCGACGTGAGGACAGGATGCGCGCGGGCGCATGCGGGATGTAGCCGAGCGCGTCAATCGCCTGTTCGATGCGCACGCGCAGAGATGGGCTCACCGCATCCGGATTGTTGAGGGCACGAGAGACCGATGCGGTTGAGACGCCGGCGCGGGCGGCTACGGCGCGGATGCCTTGTTTCACAGACTTGGCGTCGGTCAGGCCCATGAATGTAACGGTACATGTTGCGCCGCAAACCCAGGCGGTGGTGGTAATCGCATGTATTTGCCGCAGATCACGCAGTTTGTCCATCGCTTGACACGGCGAGCGTGAGGTCTATTTTGTAACCGTTTTCAGATGTGCACGAACGTGTTCAAAATGGTCCGCCAGCTTAAGGCGGCCAGCCGGGAGGAGAGTCCAATGAAGGCCAGGATGCTCGCGACGCATCTCGCGTTGCCCGTTCTCGCGATCGCCGCTGTTGGCGCGCCCTCGCACGCCGCCGATTTCGACTGGATGAAGTTCAAGGGCAAGACCGTCACCTTTCTCGCCAACAACAATCCGGTCGCGCAGGCGCTCCTGACCTACAAGGTCGATTTCGAGAAGCTGACCGGCATGACCCTCAAGGTCGACGGTTATCAGGAACAGCAGATGCGCCAGCGTCTGGTGACCGTCATGAATGCGAACAGCGATGAGGTTGACGTGTTCATGACGCTGCCCTCGCGCGAGGGCGAGCAGTTCGCCGCCGCCGGCTGGTATGCCGACCTCACCACGATGGCCAAGAACGAGGTGGCCAAGGACTACGATCCGGCCGGGCTCAGCCAGGCCCTGCTGAAGGCCGCGACCTTCAACGGCAAGCTCACCAGCATGCCGATGAATCTCGAAGGGCCGATCTTCTATTACCGCACCGACATTTTCAAGAAGTGCGGTCTCGAGGCGCCGAAGACCATCAAGGACGTCGAAGCCGCCGCCGAAAAGATCAAGACCTGCGACAGCGCGGTGACGCCGTTCGTCTCGCGCGGCCTCAAGCCCGCGGTCGCCTACACCTTCAGCAACATGCTGCACAATGTCGGCGGCACCTATATCGCCGACGGAAAGTCGAACCTGTGCTCCGCCAAGGGCAAGGAAGCGCTTGAAGCCTATAGCCGGCTGCTGCGCGACTTCGGTCCGCCTGGCGTCGTCAATTACAGCTTCCAGCAGATTTCGGCACTCTATCGCAGCGGCCGCGCCGCAATGGCGTTCGAATCGTCCAACGAGCTTCGCACCGTCATGGACGGTGGCGCGCGGTTGAAGGACACCGGTCTTCTGCCGTTCCCGGCGGGGGAGGCCGGCCAGGTGCCGACCACGATCGGCTGGGGCATGGCGGTATCCTCGCACAGCAAGCAGCCGGATGCGGCCTGGTATTTCGTGCAGTGGGCGACCAGCCCCGAGGTGCAGAAGAAGATGGCGCTCCAGGGCATTGCCCCGCCGCGTCCATCGGTCGCCAAGGATCCGGAGTATCGCAAATGGATCGATGAGGAGCCGGTGCGCAAGGAATGGCAGGCCGCTCTCGACGTGCTCGCCACCAAGGGTTCCTCCGAGGTCGGCTATCCCATCGTCGCCAATCCGGAATCGCGCGAGTTCATCGGCCAGGCGGTGCAGGACCTGATCCTTAAGCAAAAGCCGATCGACCAGGCCTGCGCGGATGCCGACAAGGCGCTCGATGCGCTGATCGCCCAGAAGTAACGGCTTCATGCCGGCAGGCTCGCTGCATGCCGGCATTTCCCCCACCTGAGGACGCGAACGGATGTCTGACTCGGCTGCGACACTCACGCAGGACCGGCAGAAGCTGGAAATGGCGGCGCTTTCGGCGCCGGCCGTGATCTTCACGGTTGCGATGATCGCGTTTCCGGTCGTCTATACGATCTGGCTAGGCTTCCAGACGTTTTCCTCGACCGGCAAGCAGTCCTTTGCAGGGCTTGCCAATTATTCCAAGCTGATCTCCGATTACGAATTCTGGCACGGGCTGTGGATCACCATAGCCCTCTTCGTGCTGTCGCTAGTGCTGCAACTCGTCTTCGGCGTCTGGCTGGCGTTGGTGCTGTTCCACGCCAAGCGGCTACCGGGCATCGTGCGCTCGTTGTTCATTTCGCCGTTCATGATGCCGCCGGTGGTCGCCGGCATGATGTGGCTGGTAATCCTCGATCCCTCGCTGGGTGCCGCCAACTATATCCTGCAGTCGTTCGGCCTGCCCCCGTCGGACTGGCTGGCCTCGCCGTCCCTGGTCATTCCGACGGTGGCGCTGATCGACAGCTGGCAGTGGACGCCTTATGTCGCTCTGATCGTGCTGGGTGGGCTGCAATCCCTGCCGCCGAGTGTCTACGAGGCTGCCCAGATCGATGGCGCATCCCCATTCAAGACGTTTCAGCGCATCACACTGCCGCTGCTGCTGCCGACCATTGTCACTGCCGCGATCCTGCGCAGCGTCGATCTCCTGCGCTTCTTTGACATCATCTACATCACGACCCAAGGCGGCCCGGGCAACGCCTCGAACACGCTCAACATTTATGGGTTCCGGGTCGGTTTCGAGTTCTTCAACATCGGCTATGCCAGCGCCCTGATGCTGACACTGACGACGATCGTGTTCGGCGCCGTGCTCGCCTTCAACCGCCTGCGCGGCGCAGTGGCGTGGTGATGTCATGAACGACGCCGCCAACACCGACCGCTGGATCCGCTGGCTCAACACGGTGCAGCTCGTGCTCGCCGGCATCATCATCATGGCGCCGACGGTCTGGATGGTGCTGTCCTCGTTCAAGCCGTCCTTCGAGGTCACCGCCTATCCACCGACGCTGGTCTTCACACCGACGCTGGAGAATTACGCCGAGCTGACCAGGACCACTCCGTTCCTGAGTTATGCACTCAACAGCCTCATCGTTACCGTCGGCTCGACCTCGCTCGGGTTGCTGTTCGGCATTCCGGCCGCCTTCGCCGTCTCCTGGACCCGGATTACGTGGCCGGCAATCCTGACGCTGGCGGCGCGCATGGCGCCCGGCACGCTGTTCCTGCTGCCGTGGTACGTCATGTTCCGGCAAATCGGCATGATCGGCTCCTACACCGCGTTAGTCCTCAGCCACGCCGTCATCACGCTGCCGATCGTGATCTGGGTCTTGCTGCCGTCGTTCGATGCCATCCCGCGCAGCGTCTTCGAGGCTGCGCAAGTCGATGGATGCAGCGTCACGCGCATTCTCTGGCGCATCGCGATGCCGCTGGTGGCGTCGGGCGTCGCGGTCTCCGCGATCCTCGCCTTCGTCTTCTCGTGGAACTACTTCCTGTTTGCGCTGGTGCTCTCCAACGGCGACACCAAGACGCTGATCGCGGCGGCCTTCAACTTCATCGGCGAAGGCTCGACGCAATGGGGCGCCCTCATGGCCGCGGCGACGCTGATCGCATTGCCGCCGCTGGTGCTGGCGGCCCTGGTTCAGCGCTGGCTGGTGTCCGGACTGACGCTCGGCGCGGTTAAAGGCTAGGTATTTGATGAATATGTTTCCCCGCTCGAACTCGATCATGCAGGCCGCGGTCTTCCACGGCGGCGACCGAATCACCATCGAGCGTGTGGCGATGCCCGAGATCGGCGCCGGCGAGGTGCTGGTCCGTGTCTCGCGAACGGCGCTGTGCGGCTCAGACTTCAAGCTCTGGCACAAGGGCGCCGAGTTCACCGCCGGCCACGAGATCTTTGGCGTCGTCGAGCAGCCAGGCCACGGTCTGCATGGCCGCCGCTGCGCCGTCTACATTCCCTTGCACTGCGATCACTGTGCCGCCTGCAAGCGCGGCGATACCCAGATGTGCCTCGAGGTCTCCAGCCTGATCGGCTGGAACAGGCCGGGCGGCTATGCCGAATACGTGCCCGTGCCGGAAAATTGCTTGCTGCCGGTACCCAATGATATCGAGGACAGCCTCGCGCCGCTGTTGCTCGACACCATCGGCACATCCGGTCACGCCGTACGGTTCGTCAGCCGCGTGGTGCCGGCGAACGAGGCCGGTCCGGCCCTCGTGATGGGGGCGGGGCCTGTCGGTCTCGGCGTCGTGCTGGCGCTTCGCGCGCTTGGCTACAACGACATTCATGTCGCCGATCCCAATGCGGCGCGGCTGAAGATCGCACAGTCCTTCTGCGCGAAGGCGCACCCGGTCGGCGACACCTCGAAGCGCTTCGCGCTCATCATGGAATGCTCGGGCGCCCATGCGGCGCGCAATCTCGGCATCGAGCTCGTCTTGCCGCGCGGCGCGCTGGTGCTGGTCGGCGAGAACGCCGCGCCATGGACCATCGAGGAGGGCAAGGTATTCCGCCGCAAGGATTTTTACATGATCCGGACCTTCTACTTCCCGGTCTCGGATTTCGAGCAGAATGTCGAGCTGCTGCGCAAGTACAAGGACGAATACCGCGTCCTCGTTGACGGCGAGTTCGGTCTTTCGGATCTCCCTGAAAACTTCGCGCGGTTCGCCAACGGCGAGCTGATCAAGCCTGTGCTGGCGCTGGACTAAGCGATCATGGCCTCGATCTCGATCCGCAATCTCACCAAGCGCTACGGTAATTTCACCGTGATCCCCGATCTCAATCTGGAGATTGCGGACCATGAATTCGTGGTGTTCGTCGGCCCATCCGGCTGCGGCAAGTCGACCTTGCTGCGCATCATCGCGGGCCTCGAGCCTATTTCGGGTGGAGACCTTTACATTGGCGACAAGCGCGTGAATGGCGTGCAGGCGGCCCAGCGCGATATCGCGATGGTGTTCCAGGATTACGCGCTCTATCCACACATGCGAGTCTACGACAACATGTCGTTTGCGCTGGAGCTGCGGGGAACGCCGAAAGCGGAAATCGACGCGCGGGTGAAGCGCGCCGCCGCGCTTTTGCACATCGAGCCTTATCTCGACCGCAAGCCGAAGGAGCTGTCCGGTGGCCAGCGCCAGCGCGTCGCCATGGGCCGCGCCATCGTGCGCAATCCCAAGGCGTTCCTGTTCGACGAGCCGCTGTCCAACCTCGACGCCAAGCTGCGCGGGCAGGTGCGGGCCGAGATCAAGGCACTCTCGCAGCAGTTGAAGACCACCATGGTCTTTGTCACCCATGACCAGATCGAGGCCATGACCATGGCCGACCGCATCGTGGTGCTCCAGAGCGGCACGATCCAGCAATACGACACGCCGGAGACGGTCTACGAGCGACCCGCCAACCAGTTCGTCGCCGGCTTCATCGGCTCGCCCGCCATGAATTTCTTCGCGGTCGAGTGGCACGACGACTGCGCAATCCTCTCGCAAGGTGGTACGGCGGTGCCGGTGGTCGGCGAGACCGCGAGTAGTCTGCGACGGGCCGGCAATGCCTTACTCGGCATTCGTCCCGAACATTTCACTGTCGCCACCAATGCTGCCGATGGCATTGCCATCGAGGTCAAGCTGGTCGAGCCGCTCGGCTCCGATACGCTAATCCATTTTGATCTCGCCGGTATCTCCGCGATCGCGCGGATCGACCCGTCGCTGCGACCGAAAGTCGGCGATCGCCTCGCGCTGCGCCCGCAGCCTGGCAAGACGCATCTGTTCGATGCCACCAACGGACAGGTCCTCCGGTGAGTACGTCAGCCAACATCGGCGATCTCTTGGCGCTAGCGGACGTCGGGTCCAAGGCCAGGCCCGTGCACGTGATCTGCCTTGGGCTCTCTGCGCTTGACCAGGTTTGGCGCGTCGATCGGCCGTTCGCGGGTGGAAGCGAGAAGATCAAAGCTGCCGCGTACGGCACGCTGGGCGGCGGCATGGCCGCCAATGCGAGCGTGGCGGTGGCGAAGCTCGGCGCGTCCGTCGCGTTCTGGGGGCGGGCAGGGAATGATGCCGCCGGCCACGAGATGAAGTCCGCCTTCGCCGCCGAAGGCGTCGACGTCGAGAATTTCCGGCTGTTTCCCGATGGCCGCTCCTCTGTCTCCGGAATTATCGTCGACAGCAGCGGCGAGCGGCAGATCGTGAACTTCCGCGGCCTTTTTCCTGAATCCGCGGATTGGCTTCCGCTCGAAGCAGTCGGCCGCGCATCCTCCGTGCTGGCCGACCCGCGCTGGGTCGAGGGCGCCGCAACGCTGTTCCGCGAGGCGCGCTCGCGCGATGTTCCGACGGTGCTCGACGGCGACATGGCCGATGCCGAAGTGTTCGAGCGGCTGCTGCCCTTAACCGATCACGCCATCTTCTCCGAGCCGGCGCTTACCGCCTTTGCCGGCTCCGCCGATGATAAATCTCTCGCAGCCCTCGCTCGCTTCGGCTGCCGCGTCATCGCCGTCACGCGTGGTGAGGGCGGCGTGAGCTGGTACCAGAACGGCCAGCTGCAGCGGCAGGTCGCCTACGCCGTCGAGGTCGTCGACACCACAGGCGCGGGCGATGTTTTTCACGGGGCCTACGCGTTGGCGATCGGCGCCGGCCTGGACGTGCGCGCCGCCGTGGCTTTTTCGGCAGCGACGGCCGCCATGAAATGCCGCCACGCTGGCGGCCGCAACGGAATCCCCGACATCAACGAGTGTCTTGCATTCATGAGGACGAAGCCATGAGAACGATTGGAAAGAACCGCGGCCTGGCGCGGCTTGCTGACGCGGACGGCCATTTTCGAATGGTCGCGCTGGACCAGCGGCCGCCCTTGTTCGATGCCATCGCGAAAGCAAAAGGCATCACGCGGGACCAGGTCGAGTATTCCGACGTCACGGCGGCCAAGCGTCTTCTGGTCGAGAATCTCGCGCCGCACTGCAGCTCGATGCTGTTCGACCCGAACTTTGCCGTGCCCGCCGCGATCGATCTGCTGCCGCCGCGCTGCGGCCTGATCATGACGCTGGAAGAGCACCGCGTCGAGGAGACCGCGGGCGGTCGCAAGTCGCGGGCCATCACCAACTGGAGTGTGGAGAAGATCCGCGCCATGGGCGGTGACGCGGTCAAGGTGCTGGCCTGGTACCGGCCAGACGCCGATGCCGCGGTGAACGAACACCAGAAGAAGTTCGTGCGCGAGATCGGCGAGGACTGCGCCCGCCACGACATTCCCTATGTTCTCGAGCTGCTGGTTTATCCGTTCCTGGGCAGCGTTGATCACACCGCTGATTACGTGGAATCGCCGGGCAAACTTCCCGGTCTGGTCATCGACAGCGTGCGCGAGTTTGCCAAGCCCGAATATGGCGTCGATCTCCTCAAGCTGGAGAGCCCGGTCGCGGCCAACGGCCTGCCGGCCAGTGACGGCAGCGGGGCAGCCAGAGCCGCGCAGATGGAGTTCGATGCAATCGGCGATATCTGCCGCGAGCGCAACATTCCTTGGGTGCTGCTGTCGGGCGGCGCTGCGCCGGCGAAATTCGAACGCGTGCTCGACTACTCTTATGCTGCAGGGGCGAGCGGCTTCCTGGCGGGCCGCACGATCTGGCTCGACGCCGTTCTAAAGAATTTTCCGGATCGCGCCGCGGTGTCTGCAAGTCTGCGCAAGGACGGTCTCCACGTGCTCGAACGGCTCAGCCAGCTGACCACGGCCAAGGGCACGGCCTGGAAACCGCGCTATCCTGTGTTCACTGATATCAAGCAGGAGGGTGACTTCGCGCGCGCCTACTGAGCACGCCTATCGAGAAAGCATGTGAGGTCTTGAAAGAGGATGGATAAGAAATGCTCTGACGGTCGGATGCGGACTGATAAGGTTTGGTCGCAAACCTTATCAGTTATCATCTGACAAGGATTTCGTGTGCTCGATTGGACGCCTTGGGACAGGGTGGATCACGATTGCGAGCACCTGTCCGGGGTGACTCCGCGATCGTGACGATGATCACCGCCCGTGCTGATCTGAAGATTTACACCGCTGCGCGGCCGATCGATTTCAACTGTGGTCACGATGGACTGCGGGGAAGGTGCAGAGGATACTTCGCTTCGACCCGTTCAGCGGCGCAGCCTTCGTGTTTCGATCGAAACGAGCGGAGCGGATCAAGATCTTGGTCTGGGATCGAACGGGCCTGGTGTCAGTTCAAGGGGACACGCTGGTGCTTCCGCGGTGCTTCCAGCAGCCTTTAAGCGCCAAGCACAATAACTGCTAAATTGTCGAATTAGGGGTGCTGCCAGACAGGATTGAACTGAGTCGGCAATCCTATGGGGCGTTGATTTTCTTGGACTTTTCGGTCCGGAGGATAATTTTGTGTGGCACTCCTGAGGAGCGCTACGCCAACCCGACTATCAGGTTCGGCGCGTGTTTTCCACATCGGAAATGTCGCGGCTTTTAGCCATCCTTCCGGCTTCCGGCGATCTGTTAGGCGTGAAGAGTGCCGGCGATCTCACACCGGAGTGCGTTCGGGCGCTGCAAAGTGTGGCCGAAGCATCGCGAGTAGCAGTGCAGGGAAATCACTATCTCAGGTCCGGTACGGGTCAGGATAGCCGGCAGCCTTGGTCCGGTCCTTCTGTGATTGTGTTGCAAAACTCCGGTTGAGACGACTCGCGAACCGTGATTCCGTTGGTTTGAGGCGGCATTTGCGGGAGCAGCGGATGTTAGGTCGGCAGGAGAGCGGTCAGGGCCAGTTCTTTTACTCCTTTGATCTCGACAAGGTGGTGCCGGTTGATCACCTGGTACGGCAAATCGACGGTTTTCTGGACCTGAGTTGGGTGCACAACGAGCTCGCTCCATTCTACTCCCACACTGGCCGGCCTTCGATTGATCCGGTGCTCATGATCCGGATGCTGGTCTTGGGCTACGTATTTGCACTTCGTTCCGAGCGTCGGCTCTGCGCCGAGGTCCAGGTCAATCTGGCTTATAGATGGTTTGCAAGCTCGGCATCGAGGATCCTATCCCTGATCACTCGGTGTTTTGCCGGGCGCGGCGCGAACGCTTCCGTGAGAGCGATGCCTTACGCCGGGTTTTTGAACGTGTAGTGGCGCTGTGTATTTCGGCGGGGCTGGTCGGAGGCGAAGCGTTCTCAGTCGATGCGAGCCTGATCAAGGCTGATGTGAACAAGACTAGGCGACTTCCCGGCGACCAGCCTATTACCTGGCCAAAGGCGGAGGAAGCATCCCATGCGGTGCGCGAGTACATCGCAGCGCTTGACGCCGCCAATAGCGATAAGGACGGCGATGAAGACGGCGGTGGTTCAAGTGAAGGCAGCCGTCGCCGCAAGCCTCCCAAGGAAGTCTCGCTCACCGATCCGCAAGCAACATGGGTTACGAGGCTGGGCGTGGATCCATTCTTTGCTTATGATGCGAACTATCTGATCGACAACAAGGCCGGGATCATCCTCGATGCGGTAGGCACGCGCGCGAACCGTGCGGTTGAGATTGCTGTCACCCAGATCATGGTGGACCGTGTTGAGCGTCGCTTCGATCTGCGCCCCAAGAGACTGGCAGGCGACACGGCTTACGGCGCGGTCAGATTGCTCAAATGGCTAGTGGATCGCAAGATCACGCCGCACGTTCCGGTGTGGGACAAGTCGGCACGCCCCGATGGCACCTTTAGCCGAGCGGACTTCGTCTTCGACAAAAAGCGCAATGTCTATGTTTGCCCGGGTGGCGCGGAACTGACCAGCACCGGCAATATCGATCAAGGTCACATCGTTTACTACGGGGCCAGCAAGAGCGATTGCTCTGGCTGCGCCTTGAAGCCCAAATGCACGACGGCGGTCGTGCGCAAAATTACCCGTGACGTCAACGAAGATGTGCGCGATCATGTCCGTGCGCTGGTCAATACGGAAGCCTTCGAGCAATCGCACCGCGAGCGCAAAAAGGTCGAGATGCGGTTTGCTCATATGAAACGCATTCTCAGGCTCGACCGGCTTCGGCTGCGGGGCCTGAATGGCGTCAGGGACGAAGTGCTGCTCACAGCCACCGCGCAGAACCTGAGGCGGCTGGCCAAGCTAATCTGCCGTCCCCCGCCACAACTGGCAGTCGCGTGCTGAAATCCACCAGCAAAACGGAAACCGCCGACACCCGCACCAAAAAAAACCGCCGAAACTCCAAGCCCAAGCTCGCCCCCAAGTCAGAAACGAGTTTTGCAACACAATCTCTGTGAAAGCAGACCTCGCTCCGCACTCGGCCGAAGTCAGTTAAGGGTCGATTGTGTTGCAAAACTCGATTTTCGCCGATGACCAAAATTCTGCGGGCCGTGGGCGTGCCTACAAGATGCGAGGGACCTCGCGGCCTCGCGCAAAATTCGTAGGCGACTTCGGTAACGCGATTGAAGCCGTACGAATCAGCGATCGCTCGCTGCTCAGTATTTTCGCGAAAAATCTTGAACCCTGCAACTTTCGACTTTTGCAACAGTAGTGACCAAACTGGTGAGGTCGGCTAGGGACCAATGCCTTAAGTGATACGCTGGAAAGCGGCAGAGCACTTAAACAACACCGATTGGTAAGCTGAACCGCGCTCGAAATCGTCAAGCCGGAAGACGAAAATCAGGAGTCCAACCCAGCTGCAGGCGTGCCTTTTCGGTTGCCGCGTATTTGTTGGATTGCGCAATGTTATAGATGCCGGAGTCACCGCGGTCGATGGCGAGCAGGGCGGCATAGGCCGCCGCATCCACATGAACCGGCGCAGAATTCGACGGTCGGTCCGAAGCGGTTCCGGGACCATAAAGCTGGCCATAGCGAAGGACGACGCCCTCGAGCGGCGGCGATTTCAAAATGAGATCCTCCAGGGCAATCACCCCTTGCAGGTTGATACCGCTCTCTCCCTCGGCCCCAGCATCGAGCGCGTCCGTCTCCGCGTGCGGCTGGAGCCCAGGCGCGTAGGCCCACGCGATGCTTTGTGCCACCATCCGGCGGGCGCCCACCGCGATTGCCGCCCTGACGAGATTGCGCGTACCTTCACTACGGATACGGGCGGTACGAACGATCGCTGCTCCCATCTCACGTGGATTGAGGTCCTTCGGGAGGTCGGTGAGCTGATGGATCACGACATCCGGGCGTGCCGATGCAACGACGCGTGATAGAGCTGATGCGTCGAAGACGTCGACCACGATCGGTTCCGCCCCGAGCGACCGCAGTGTGTTGACATTCGCTTCTGACCTGGTGCTACCGCAAACGTAGTGACCCGCGCTGCGCAGGAGCGGCGTCAGGCGCCTACCGATGGCCCCTGACGCACCCGCGAGGAATATCCTATAACCCATCATTCTTACTCCTGAACCAGAATGCGCCTTAACAGCGACTACCCCGCTGTGCGCTTTCTTTCCGATGCATCCGGCGATGAGAACGCAATCGCTCCATTCCTATGATCCGGCGTGAATTTCCGCCATCGGTCAGAACAGGCGTTCCCGCGATGCCGGACATTCCTCATTTGAGACGCGCACAACTCTTCGCATGTCAGGCGGATGCCCGAGCGCTACTTCGCCATATTGATGATCTTGGCTTGAGTGTACGCCTCGAGGCCTTCTCGTCCCAATTCTTCGCCGACGCCTGATTGCTTGGCGCCACCAAAGGGAATATCGGGCGACACGTCGAGAAACTTGTTGATCCAGACAGTCCCGGTTTCGATTTTAGCTGCGACGTAGAACGCCCGATCGAGATCCTTGCCCCAAACCGTTCCGGCGAGCCCATACTCTGAGTTGTTGGCTCGAGCGATCGCGTCATCAACTTCAGAGTAGCGCAGCACCGGGACGACCGGGCCGAACTGCTCTTCAGTGACCAGTCGCGCATCGTCGGCGATGTCCCGGACGATGGTCGGTTGAATGAAATAGCCCTTGCGTCCGAGTACTTCGCCGCCCGCAACGATCTTGCCGTTCCGTTTGGCGTCTTCGAGGAAGCCCTTCACTTTCTCAAACTGCGCCCTGTTCTGCAGCGGGCCCATCTGCGTCCCCTGCTTCAATCCGTCATCGACCACCAATTCGCGTGCGAGGCAACCGAGTTCCTCGCAGATCCGCTCATACTGTGAATCATGGACGTAGATGCGCTTGGCTCCGAGGCAGAGCTGCCCGGCGTTCATCATTGCCGCGACAAACAATTTGGGCGCTACTTCGACCGGGTCGACGTCATCAAGCACGATCGCGGCGTCGTTGCCACCCAGCTCCAGGGTCAACCGCTTCAGAGTGCTTGTTGCGCCGCTCATCACCTTCTTACCGGTCGTGGTCGAGCCAGTGAAGGCAACTTTCGCCACATCAGGATGACTTGATAACGTCCCACCTAGATCATTGTTATCCACGATGATGTTGAGGGTACCCGCCGGCAGAACTTGCTCACAGATTTCACCGAACAGAAGCGTCGTGAGAGGCGTGGTCGGAGCCGGCTTCGCGACCACCGTGTTGCCGGCGAGCAACGCCGGCGCGAGTTTGAGGACCAGCAGAACAACCGGGAAGTTCCATGGCACAATCGCGGCGACCACGCCCAGCGGCATGCGCTGACGCACGATCTTCTGTGTCGCATTGTCCTTCAACACTTCATACGGCAGATCGAGCTCCGCGTGATAACGGATGATGTCTGTGGAGAAAGTGATCTCCCATACCGCTTCGGACAGTGGCTTGCCCTGCTCCAGTGTCAGCAATCGTGCGAACTCGTCTTTTCGCGCTTCGAGCGCGTCGGCCACTCTCCCAAGAAGAGCGCCGCGCTCTCGAACCGGCTTGGCTGACCATGCGGGGAACGCCGCTTTCGCAGCAGCCATCGCTTCTTCGAGTTGTGCGATATCAGCCCGTGGAGTAACCGCAAGCAGTTCCTCGTTCGCTGGGTTGATGACGTCGAGCGTTGCTGCACCAGCCACTAACTTGCCGTCGATCAGCAGTTTGAATTCATTCATCGTTCTCTCCCGGTCCAATCGCAAGATCGACCGCGGTCTGAACCGCGGTATGTGGAGAATTGCGCGCTTCATCGCATCGCACCTTCGCGCGACCATGCGGACGACGCGTTAGTCGGTCCGATCCCGCGAGGTGCTTATCGAGCGGCCACAACTCATGAGCCCACAATTGATCGCACACATGCTCCGCCTCAATCAGACCAAGGTGTCGCCGACACCTTGGGATCGAGTCATCGCGACTGTTGGCGCTTTCTTGGTTTCACTGGGCCCTCTTCAGTGGCGCACGCCGCCGCCTCGTTGCGCCGGCGCTCACGCGCGAGGTGCCCGCGCAGAATGGCCGACGACACCATGGTGCAATTGAGCCAGGCGGCGGGTCCTCCTAGCTACACATAAACGTCGGTCACTTAGAGGATACAGCCATGACCATCATCAAAGCAGCAACCGTGCAAATCAGCCCGGTTCTCTACAGTCGTGAAGGCACGACGGAGAAGATTGTCCAGAAGATCGTCGAGCTCGGTCGAGAGGGCGTGCAGTTCGCGACCTTTCCTGAAACCATTCTGCCCTATTATCCCTATTTTTCGTTCGTACAGCGTCCATTTGAAGCGATCGGTCAGAATCTCATGCTGTTCGAGCAGTCTGTGACGGTGCCGTCACCGACGACGGCAGCGATCGGCGAGGCTTGCCGGCAAGCCAATATCGTGGTGTCCATCGGCATCAACGAACGCGATGGTGGAACACTCTACAACACTCAGCTGCTCTTCGATGCGGATGGCACCCTTATCCAGCGTCGTCGCAAGATATCGCCGACCCATCACGAACGTATGATCTGGGGCCAGGGCGACGGTTCGGGACTCAGGGCCGTCGACAGCGCGGTGGGGCGCGTGGGGCAGCTTTCACGATTCAATCTTCGTCCCGCTGGCCAAGTGGGCCATGTTGATGGCCGGCAACTAACGTTGCATCACGGAAGACGGAATGCAGAACGCCCAGCAGGCCGTGCATCGCGACCTGTCCGCATCGCGGTCGATCTACGATTTCGTTGTCGATGTGTGCATCGAGCTTGGCGCATCTCACGAGCAGTTAGTACCATTCAATAAATACGCCGCGGCAGCTGCAAGTCTCTCGCGGCCTGCGTCGGCCGCCCGAGCGCTCAACAACGGCGCTATCAATATTGAGCGTGCAGACAAGCTCGTCCAACTTGCAGCCAGGCAGAAGGGAATGACGCATCCAGCCCTTGACGACATCGTAGCTCTGGTCGATCGACGATTGGTGGCCAATCGCAAGGCAAAGGTCGCTGCGGCCTGAGGCGAAGGAACGGAGGTGCCCAAGCTGCCAAAGCGATATGGCCATTTCGTGTATGCCGCTATTCAATCCGGCGCCACGACCGCAATAACCGCCGCCGTCGCCAGTTCTGATTCTGGTGGAACGTTTCTGGCCCACTAGTTTCAGTCATGGCTGGTCTCTTGGCCCCTTATGACTGCGATTTGTTCTGTTGGCGGCTCCGATTATCACGGGCTGACGCTATCGCTGTTGGCGGACGAGGTAGGCCGCGCTCTTCGATAAGGATGCGTTGAGCCATGAAGCACATGGCTGCAAATGGCGAGTTATCGCTACAAGCTACAAGGAGATAGCAACCTATGATCGATCTCTACTATTGGACGACTCCCAACGGGCACAAGATTACGATGTGCTTGGAGGAGACCGGACTGCCTTACGACGTACGTCCGATCAATATCTCCAAAGGCGAGCAGCTGAAGCCGGACTTTGTGGCCATTTCGCCAAACAACAGAATTCCAGCGATCGTCGATCGCGACCCGATGGGCGGTGGAAAGCCCATCTCAATCTTTGAATCCGGGGCCATCTTGAACTATCTGGCCGAAAAATCGGGAAAACTGCTGCCCCTCGAAACCCGGAAGCGCTATGCCGTGTTGCAGTGGTTGATGTGGCAGATGGGCGGGCTTGGACCGATGGCCGGCCAAAACCACCATTTCTCGGGCTACGCTCCCGAAAGGATTCCGTACGCCATCGATCGCTATGTCAATGAAACGAATCGTCTCTACGGTGTCCTGAACAAGCAGTTGTCAGATCGGGAATTCATCGCCGGCGAATATTCCATCGCCGATATCGCTTGCTACCCCTGGATCGTTCCTCACGAGCGGCAAGGGCAGAAGCTCGAAGACTTTCCACATCTGAAACGCTGGTTCTCTTCGATAGAGGAGAGGCCCGCCACGTTGCGAGCTTACGAGGTCATCAGACAGGTAAATCCGACAAACGCGCCGACGGTCAACGAGGAATCGAAGAAGGTTCTGTTCGGCCAGGTGGCGGCGAAAGGCTGAGCGTCGCGCGCAAACGCGCCCGCCGGCGCCCCGTCAGGTCATCTCGTGGAGCCGAGTTTGTGCTGCAGGCGTGCTGGCTTACGCCATCGTGCGCGAGATGGCGCTGGGCCTTGAAGTGGTGCTCGCCGATGGCCGAAGCCGAATTCTGAATGGTCTGTCGAAGTTGAAAGGACAACACCGGTTACGACCTGCGCAAGTATCTTCATCGGTGCCAGAAGGATCATTGGACATCAGGGCGGCTCGGCGCGCGCTTGTTGTTGCGGACGACGCGGGCGCTGACGCTGACCGCGGAAGGCCGCGCCCATCTCAGCGCGGCCCGCCGCATTCTCGCCGATCTCGACGAAGCCGAGCAGGCGATCTCCGACCAAGGTTCGCCGCGCGGCCGGGTTCGGGTCAGCGCTGCGGTGTCCCACGGACGTCTTTGCATTGTGCCGTTGCTCGGCGATTTCGTGCGCCGTTAGCCGGCAACTCGGACCTCAGGGAGCGCAGGCCTTGCCGCACGGCGATGCAACACGGGCCTGCCCTTGAATTGCTCCGGCACCCCACCGGAGCCATAGCCGCTCAGAAAAAAGAACGGTCGTCCGCGGGCCGTGATTGCCTCCGCTACTGGCCTAACATTTGAGCCCTGCAAATTGATGTCGAGAATGGCAAGATCGTATTGCTCAGTTTCGGCGAGCGACCGGGCCTGATCCAGATGTCCGGCTTCGGCGACAACTCTGTGTCCAAGCTCCTCGATCATTTCGACAAACATCATCCGAATTAATGCTTCATCTTCGACCAGGAGTATCGATGCTGGGCGGTCCACGGTGGGCTCTCAGTTGCCGGAAGCCGATTGGGAGCCGACATTCAGAAGCTGAGAGACCGCTGTCACTATCTGCGCGGGCGCGAAGGGCTTCCGAAGAAGGAGGCTGTTCGGCACGCCCAGGATGGCCCACTCGTCAGCAGCGGCGCCGGTCATGTAGACCACAGGGAAGTTCGGATCGACTTGACGAGCCGCACGCGCGACGTCCCAGCCGCTAACTCGACCCAGTAAATTGATGTCTGTGACGAGCGCGCTGTAGTTGGTCTGACGCCCCTTCAGCAGAGTAACCGCTTCCTCACCCGTTCGCGCAGTAGCCGGCTCGAAGCCGCCCTCGTTCAACACGTCCGAGACCACACCTTGAACTGCTTCATCGTCCTCGACGACAAGTACAGTCGGTAATTCCACGAACTCCCCCTTCCATCCTCGCTCTGCCCGGACGTAACAAAGTAGACAGAAGGAAAAAGTTCCCGCCGGGAACCAAAATTTACGTGGCTGCGGTCGATCGCGCCCGTATCTTATTCCCCTTTGCTCTCTGCCGCAGGAAGCTTACCGAAATCTCCTCGCCGTTGACCCGGTCGAGCTGACAACGACGATAGGCAAGGCCCGTGCAGGAAAGCAGCAAGAAGAACTCTGTCAGAGTCAACCCTTCGATTGACGTTTCAACTGCAAGTCTCGCGCTGGTTTCTGACACATCCTTGATGGTGCATGAGCGTCGCCAGTGCCGTCGATCGCCATCATATGCGCGGGGAGCGCATGCTCGAAGGTGACGCGTCGCCCCTCCTGTTCCGTTTCTTTTGTCATTGCCGGTACTCAGATCGTTTCGTCGTTCCTAATATGAAATCGACTAAGGGCTCGTAACCGAGTTTGGGAAAAAACAGCAAAGACCGCACCCGAAGCGGAGCATCGCCGCGAAGTCTTAATTGCTTTCGGCCTACTTCCATACTGTGCGCCGACGACTCCCTAACACTGCTCGCGGATGGGTAAGCCCGCACCGCGGAAATTTATCGCGGGAACAACTTGCAATTTGGGACGTTAGGGGGCGTTGTTGGGGGGAATCATCGTGGCGAGCTCTGAGTACTATTTGAAGCAAGCCGAAATTGCGTCCCGGATGGCATTGTCAGAACCCGACTTTAAAAAAGCGAGAGCCATGCATATCCTCGCCTTGGACTATTTCGACAAGGCCTACCGTGCGCAGGTCCGAGAAACGTGTCCACCCCATCCAACCAACTCATCCAACATCATCCGATTGAGACCGCCATAGTTGACGGTAGGCGGGTCGAAATCCGGCCGCACGTCGGCGCCGCGCCGGCTCCCATCGGCAAGCGAAGCTCCAGTGCGACGAAGCAATGGTCGCCATGATCTCGTCCACGGGACCGCACGGAAGCCGCCTGCACTGGAAGTGCTCAAGTCTAACTTGTGAAGGCACGGTCTTGATCGAGGATGACCTTTTCCCTTCGTATTCTCGGCCGCCCTCCACCACGCGTCTGGCGGCCTAGCCGGAGGCGGCGCGGGCGATAGCTGCGCAGTTCGCCGATTTCTCGCCGTTGAATGGTCCAGAGCCTGCCTGAATTGGTTAGCGGGTTCTTAATCCTCGTTCGGCAGCCTTGCAGTCAGCGCTGCCGATTAGCCCCCCAGCCACGGTAGCGCGAGCGATGGCGGCGGCAGTGATGCCCGCCGGCCATTGTTCACATTTGGGAGCGGCAATGGCTCTTCAGGTCTCGAAGCGCAATGCCGCACTACGCCGAACGAAACTGCTCAACGAGCGGCCCTACGTGGAACCGGCAAGCCCAAGGATGGAGCGGTCGAACTCCATCGCCGCCGCGCGATCAGTCTAGTAACTGAGCGAAGAATTTCCCACTCTCCTACTCGCTCGCCCCCGCTGCTTCTGAAAGCGCTGCAAGCGAGCGTAAACCGCTTGCCGGGTGCGACCTAGGCGTCCGCCGACCTCCTCAGCTGTGGCACCTGCGCCAAGGTGCGAGAGCAATTCCGCCTCTTCGTCGGGCAACCATGGTCGCCTCGATGCGCGATTGTTCGTCATGCGCGACGCCCCCAACGCCTAAGTGCGCGGCGGCGCCGGGAGCCGCGGTGGGTCGGGAAACCGAGTTGGCTGCTCCGAGCGCGGCGGCGCCGGCAAGCGGCTGGTCTCTGGCACGCGATTACCGCGCGTCATCCACGCTGCCAGACGAGCGTAGCTTCGCCTGAGAGCCGGAACGAACCAATCAGATGCGCCCTCGTGATCCATGCCGCAGAACAATATCCATGAACCATTTAGAAAAGATTGCCGTCGTTCCGATCAGTAACTGATCGTAAATGATGCAATGGCAACAAACGGCCATGGAAGCCAAACGCCCGCATGAAACGATAGGTCAAGACGTCGGTCACCACGAAAGGCGGAGGCCGTTCTTCAATCAGCATCACCGGCAAATGCTCGATGCTCTTCGTGACCGCGATTGGGTGTCGTCTTCGAAGCTTACCGATCACCCCGGAACAAAGCTCGCCCTTCTACGAAACGGATGGATGGAGCGACGCTCAACCTGCAAAGGTCTCGAATATCGTTTGACCGAAGCCGGCCTGACAGAACTTAGCCGCCCCCGATAGGCGCAAACCGGTGGGAAACGACGAACGTGTCACAGGCTATGGAATTGATCGTCGCTAGCTACGTCAAGGTGCGGGACCGTCGCGCGCTGACGGAGTTGCTAGCGCATCGGCGCAAGGTGCTGGCTGAATTGCAGGCTGCATCAGGCATCAACCCCGAAAACGCGGTCAGGGTAATCCAGGACGAGCTGGCTGTGATCGAAGCCGGTCTCGGAGAACTTAAACCTCCGCCCGGTTCGGTGCCTGAGAACGAGTGGGCCTAGCGATGCGCGTTAACAAAATCAACTGGGACAAAATCGGACGGGTGACGGCGCCGGGTCGATATAAGTGCTTTTTCGGATATCTCACCGTCACGTCTGACGACCTCGATGTGTGGGCACGTTATCCGGACGCGGCGTTTACCTTGGTCACGAAAACGGCGGATGAGCAGTCAGTTGGTGACGAATATCTTCTCGGCGCGTTTGACATAGGAAATCCTGAACAGTAGGGCAACGGGCGAAGCGGAAAGTTATGAAGCTGTGCATCCCGAGACAAAGCACGGCGGCGCACGGCGCGGATCAAGTTCTAAAGTTGAGAACTTGAAGCCGGAGCGGTTCACGGCACACACAGCCGCCAAGGCTGGACGTTCCATTGCGTCCGTCGCCCGCGACGCAACCCGCGCCAAAGCGCTAGGCCCGGACCTTGACCGCGTCGCCGTGACGTCTCCGGACAAGGGCGCCGAACTGGACGCGCATGCTGCCGCCGCTTGTTCCAGATTTAACTCCTCGCAGCGACATCAAGCTTAACCCGCGGTTTCGATGCACCGGAGCTGCTGAGCGTTAGCGTCTCTGCACCGGACATTGCACCCATCCGGGTTCACCATGGCGAGGTCGTCGCGCCAAGATATTCGGCGCGGCGGCCTTGTTTCCCCGCCGCAAAGCTACGAGCTTCATTTGGTAAATAAGCCCGACGGTGACCCGTTCGATCTGGTTGAGACACGACGCCAGATCACGAACTTGCGCTCGCAACACTCTGACAATCTTCTCGTCACATCGCGATTGAACCGCTTCCTCGTGAAGATTGCTTTTCTCTCAGAGCCAAAAGATGCGGCGCACGCTCGACATCTTCAGTCTGAATTCGCTCGAATGCTGCGAACTGTTGACGAAATCGTCTCACGAGGCCGATCCACGAAGCCGCGGCTCAAGTAACACTAACGCACGGACGTTCTTGCGCCGATCCGGCCCAGCGCAGATGCTGGATGCAGTCGCGAACTCGTCCTCGTTTCGCGTATTGGCGCCTTCGCGGCGAGGGGTCGCCGTCCTCTCGGTCGGCGGCCCCGCCCATGTCGGCCTAGTAAGCACGCCGCACTACTCGGGGCGGAGATGGCAGTCTCGGAGAAAACCGGTGGGCAAGCGCGAGCACTGCGGCTTCGTCGGTTTCGAGCGCGATCTTCTGAGCGAGCATCACATCCCCAGCCGCCAGAGCGCGATCAGGAACGAAACACCAGCCGATCGCGGGCTGCCCGGATGCGTCGAGCTCTACAACATTGCTCAGGGTACCATATTGAACTCGATATCGCCTGCCGGTGTGAGAACCGGTGACTTCGAAATAGTTGTTGGCATGTTCAGCCTCGGCGAGGCCCTTCGGATCAGTTTGTTCAAAGTAATGTCTGCTGTCGCCTGTGTGGTCCACGATCTGGGTAGCCATGGAAGAAAGCTCCTCGTTCCATTAGCCGCTAAGAGGAAGAAGAACCTTGCGGCTCCCAATAGTGTTCCCATTCTCGCCAAAGTTCCGGTGGTCGTCATCAAGAATGCGGATCACCCAGTCGATTCGTGCGTGGCCGCGTCACGCTCGCGCGTCAGGTAGTCCGCCAGCAGTATCACGGCGAGGTGGTCGCTCGGCTCGATCCGCTCGGCGGGTTAGAGCTAAGGCTTGCCAGCGGCTTCAGCCTCAATTGCGAGCCGGCAATCTCGGTGTGGCCACCGGCGAGGAGCCGCTCAACGACGCCGTCGCTGATTACCTTGACGCCGAAGCGCCAGCCTCCACGCGGTCGCCGCTCAAACGGGCCATGTTGGAGCAAACGCAGGAAATAGCGCTCATTGTAGTTCTTCTGGTCGGTCATTACTTAGCCCCGCCCCGTGCCGGCGAGCAGGACCCTGATTTAGCGATTGCGATAAGTCAACCGGCCCGCGACATCTGCGGTTCCGGCCGGCACGACGATCTCTAGGCACCGCGAAGCCGGGATCACGGGCGTCCCTGAGCGTGCCTTCTAGCCCGCGCGGGCCAAGTGCCAGCACCAGGGCGATGATCAGCAAAACGCAACTCCGATGCGTCCTTCCGACCGCCACACCGCTCGACAGGAAAGCTGGGAGTGCGCGCTCGGAATGACCAGTGTGAACTCGTGCGGAATGCCAGATGCGCTGGGCACGTCAAGATTGGCGCCCAGATCGGAGAAGTTTCGGACGACGCAACTGAAGGCGCCTCCGGGAAACTCGATGAGTGCAGACTTGAATACACGTCGACGGCGAGCGGTTCGCTTTTCCATGGGGACGGGTGTTAAGCCAGCTTTTCTTACAGATCGATAAAGCTGTCGCGGAAAGTCGCGGCACTATTTGGGGGCTCCAAATACAGAAATCGTTTACCTAGGCTGGTCGGGCAAAGTGAGTTGAGCCTGCGCTACCATTTAGCGACTCTTTTACTCGGCAAGGCTACCGTTCTTCCGATGATCAAGGGCGTGACCATAGCTGCTCTTGTACTGGCGGCGGCTAGTCTCGCAGACCAGCAGCTGTCTTACGGGCGCTATACGGACGCGGCCTTGGCTATGCTCGGGCAGATCGAGCATTCATTCCGGCGATAGGCGGCACCTGAGGCGCCCGCTGAGCGCCGGGCTCAGGCTTCGGGACCGAAAGTTGCTACCTTCCGGTCCCCGTCCCATAGCTCCACATCCCGGCCGCTGACCAACTGCTTGGCCTTCTCCTTGGCCGTCTCGATGGCCTCGCAGACCAGGTCAACTCGCATCCTGCCCTTTTAGGCGGTAGATGCCAGGCGCGTTCGTAATACTTGATCTGGATCAATGAAATCTCGCAGACCATGAATGCACAGTGAACGGTCCCCAGATAGGTGAACGCGCGAGAGGCGGCCCGGTGCCGCTTACCACATTGCACTTCCAGCCTTGGTCCGTTTGAGCCCGCCTGTCTGAGGTTGTCCGCTCACTGGGGAACTACCTATAGCCCGCGAAGACATGGTGAAGAACGAGGGCGGTCACAGCGCCTATGAGCACCGTACGCTAACGCGACA
>NZ_JBVVPP010000049.1:0-54440 GCF_055811315.1 Bradyrhizobium sp. MI1.4
GTGGGGCCGTTCATGTGTACACCGTGCCGGGCTCGGCGGCTGCGACCCCGCCGCCCAACAGGGCGCAATACGCGGCGCCCACGGTTGCGCCGGCGTTCCGCGCCGCGCCCACGACGACCACGCCCCTGCCGCCACCGCCGCGTCCGCCGCAGCGTGACCTGACGCCGCTCGCGATCGGTGCAGGTGTCGTCGCCGGTGCCGTGATCGGCGCGACCATCGCCGACTACCGCAACCAGCGCCGCGAGTCGGTCGAAGGCGGCCGCACCGTCTACACCGAGCCGGACCGCATCATCATCCGCGATCCGGGTGGGCAGACCTACGTCCGCGGCAACGATCTCTATCGCTTCCGCTATGGCGCCCGCGACATCCGCACCGAAACTGTCGGCGCCGATACCCGCACCGTGGTGATCCGTCCCGACGGCAGCGAGATCATTACCGTTGTAGGTCAGGACGGTCGGCTGCTGCGGCGAATCCGCAGGGACCCGGCCGGGCGCGAGCTCGTCATCATCGACAACAGCTACCGCGATCCGCAGTCGGTCGGCGGTTTCTATGTCGACGCGCCGCCGCCCGTCGTCAACATGCCCTACGATCGCTATATCGTCGACGCCCAGGAGGCCTCGCCGGACGTGATCTACGAGACGATGGTGGCGCCGCCGGTGCAGCGGATCAACCGTCGCTACACGCTCGACGAGATCCGCTACAGCCCGAATGTTCGCATGCAAATGCCGAGCATCGACCTCAACACGATCAACTTCGAGACCGGATCGTGGACCATCCCACCGGACCAGGCGGCGAAGCTGCAGTCGATCGCCGACGGTCTCAACCGTGCGATCCAGGCCAACCCGCGCGTGGTGTTCCTGATCGAAGGTCACACCGACGCCGTCGGCAACGACGTCGACAATTTGTCATTGTCGGACCGTCGTGCGCAGTCCGCGGCCGAATTGCTGACCCAGCAATTCGGTGTGCCGTCTGAAAACCTGACGTCGCAAGGCTATGGCGAACAGTACCTGAAGGAGCAGACGCAAGGACCGAGCGCGATCAACCGGCGCGTCACCGTCCGCAACATCACGCCGTTGCTCAACGGCGGCCAGGCCTCGCTGCCGCCGCCCCCGCCCGGCACCGCGCCGCCGCGCTGAGGCGACACACAAATGCAAAATGGCCGGGAGCAATCCCGGCCATTTTTTGTTTTGTTTCGTAGCCCGGATGGAGCGTGTCAGCTCTTGTCGCTCTCCAGCCGGAAGATCTGCGAGCCTTCGCTGCCCGAGAGCAGGCCCGTGTCGCTGTAGAGCTTCAGCTTGGCGCGGGTATCGTTGATGTCGAGGTTGCGCATGGTGAGCTGACCGATGCGATCGGCCGGCGTGAACGCCGCGTCCTCGACCTTCTCCATGCTGAGCCGCTCCGGCGCATAGGTGAGGTTCGGGCTTTCGGTGTTGAGCATCGAGTAGTCGTTGCCACGGCGCAGCTCGAGCGAGACCTCGCCGGTGACGGCGCGCGCGACCCAGCGCTGCGCGGTCTCGCGCAACATCAGGGCCTGCGAATCGAACCAGCGGCCCTGGTAGAGCAGGCGTCCGAGGCGCATGCCGCTGATGCGGTACTGCTCGATGGTGTCTTCGTTGTGGATGCCGGTGACGAGGCGCTCATAGGCGATGTGCAGCAGCGCCATACCGGGCGCTTCATAGATGCCGCGGCTCTTGGCCTCGATGATGCGGTTCTCGATCTGGTCGCTCATGCCGAGGCCGTGGCGGCCGCCGATCGCGTTGGCTTCGAGGAACAGCGCGACGGCATCGCTGAAGGTCTGGCCGTTCAGCGCGACCGGCTGGCCTTCCTCGAAACGCACCACAACCTTCTCGGCCTTGACGTTGCAGTCGTCACGCCAGAACGGCACGCCCATGATCGGGTTGACGATCTTGATGCCGCTGTCGAGACTTTCAAGATCCTTGGCCTCGTGCGTCGCGCCGAGCAGATTGCTGTCGGTCGAATACGCCTTCTCGGCGCTCATCTTGTAGGCAAAGCCCTGCGCCGTCATGAACGCCGACATCTCGGCGCGGCCGCCGAGCTCGTCAATGAACTGCTGGTCGAGCCAGGGCTTGTAGATGCGCAGGCCCGGATTGGTCAGGAGGCCGTAGCGATAGAAGCGCTCGATGTCGTTGCCCTTGAAGGTCGAGCCGTCGCCCCAGATGTTGACGCCGTCCTCCTTCATCGCCGCGACCAGCATCGTGCCGGTGACGGCGCGCCCGAGCGGCGTGGTGTTGAAATAGGTGATGCCGCCGGTCGAGATATGAAAGGCGCCGGACTGGATCGCGGCGATGCCTTCGTGGACGAGCTGCGTGCGGCAATCGACCAGCAGCGCTTTCTCCGCGCCGAACTCCATCGCCTTGCGCGGGATCTCGTTGTAATCGGCCTCATCCGGCTGGCCGAGATTGGCGGTATAGGCGTAGCAGCGCGCGCCCTTCTGCTTCATCCAGAGCAGCGCCGCGCTGGTATCGAGGCCGCCCGAAAAAGCGATGCCGACTTTCTCCCCCTTGGGCAGGCTTTTCAGGATCGTGGTCATGGGGCTTCCAATCGGTCTCGAAGGGCTGATGTCGTTTCACGGGTTGACCGCGCGAATATCAAATTTCGCGGGGCTCGGCACCCCTTTAATGGCTCAAACTGACGGCTCGGCACCCGTCTTGCGTCCGAACAGGCGCTGGCGGAGCCGGTAAGCGGGCATGTTCAGCCGAGTCAGGGCGGCATCGACCGCCTCGTCGGAAAACCGGGTCCGCGGCCAGCGGTAAATCAGCGCGTAGGCAAACCAGATCACGACGAAGGTGACGAGGCCGGCGATCGACACGTCGGTGAAGAAATGGCCGCCAAAGGCCATCCGCAGCCCGCTGGTCACGAGGCCGAACACCACGGCTCCGGCATAAGCGAGCGGTCGCCACGCCGGCGGTGCCAGTGCGGCCGGCGCCAGCGTCCAGAACGCGGTCGCGCCCTCGCCCGAGAAGAACGAGCAGTTGCGCGCGCAGCCCCCGCGCGGATCCCACCACGGCACGAATTGCTGGTCGCCGGCGAACTGCGTCACCACCACCGGGCGCGGCCGGCCCCAATAGGACTTGAAGGCGAGATTGGTGAGGATGCCGGCCGACATGATGATCGTGACCAGCAGGAAGACGATCGCGCGACCGGATACCATCAGCGGGCGGTCGGGCCGGACCATCTTGACCACGAGCGCGATCAGCGCAGGCAGCACGAACGCCCAGGCGACCCACATCGCGGCGTCGCGCGCGAAGCCGGCCCAACCGTTCAGCTTGAGCGGAAACGTTTTCGTCTCAGGGTCGAAGAACAGCGCGGCGAGCTTGAGATCAAGCTCGGGATAGAGGCCGAAAACGACGCCGATCACGAGCCACAGCGCCAGGGCGATGAAGAGTCCAGTCCGGTTCATGGCGCGCGGTTTAGCCCAGTGGGAAAGGGATGAAAACCCCGTGACAAGTCAGAAAGTCACCGCGCATCCGGCCGCGAATTCGACGGCAGCGGCGGAGGCGGCTGGCGCGCAGGCGGCGGATTGCGCCAAGCGCCGGCATTGCGGCCGGCGATCAGCCAGTAGACGACGCCGGCGACGATGCCCGCGCCGGTCATGATCTCCAGATGCCGCCGCACAATGCCTTCGAATTGCAGCGTGTCGGAATGAAACGGGACCAGGCCGAGATAGCAGGCGAGCCCCACGACGCCTCCGCCCACGGCATAGGCGAGCGCGCTGCGGATGTAGAGCGCCTCGGTGATCGCCACGATCACCGCCGCCGGCACCAGCGCAAAGCCCGAGACGAAGATGAAGCCGAACCCGAGCAGGATATCGATCGTGCCCTGATCGACGGGACCGGCGCCGAGATCGGCGAACTCCGGAAACAACAGCGCGACGACAACGATCATGCCGCCGACGAAACAGGCGGCGAGGAAGCCGATGAAGATGACGACGAGGCGGCCGATCAGGGACATGATGGGAACGAATTGGTGACTGACGGCGTCGCCACATCCACAATCGTCAAGCCCGGCCATGACGGGCGTTGAGAGCGTCGCCATCATCAATATCAATCCGTCATCGCCATGGCCCGCAGCGTCTGGCGTTCACGGGCCGAGAGCTTTTCCGTCTCCGACTTGAGCTGGCCGCAGGCGGCGAGGATGTCGCGGCCGCGCGGAGTGCGCACCGGCGAGGAATAGCCGGCGTTGAAGACGTATTCGGAGAATTTTTCGATCTGGTCCCAGTCCGAGCACTCATAGGCGGTGCCGGGCCAGGGGTTGAACGGGATCAGATTGATCTTGGCGTGAATGCCCTTGAGCATCTTCACCAGCAGCTTGGCATCGTCGAGCGAATCGTTGACGCCCTTGAGCATCACATATTCGAAGGTGATGCGGCGCGCGTTCGAGGCGCCGGGATAGTCGCGGCAGGCCTGCAGCAATTCCTTGATCGGATATTTGCGGTTGAGCGGCACCAGCTCGTTACGCAGCTCGTCGCGCACCGCATGCAGCGAGATCGCGAGCATCACTCCAATCTCCTCGCCCGCGCGCACGATATTCGGGACCACACCCGAGGTCGACAGCGTGATGCGGCGGCGGGAGATGCCGATGCCTTCGTTGTCGCCGACGATCAGCAGCGCGTCGCGCACCGCGTCGAAATTGTAGAGCGGCTCGCCCATGCCCATCATCACGATGTTGGTGACGCGGCGCGTACCGTCTTCGCGATCGGCCCAATCATTCAGACGATCGCGCGCCACCATCACCTGTCCGACGATCTCCCCGGCGGTGAGATTGCGCACCAGGCGCTGCGTGCCGGTGTGGCAGAACGAGCAGTTCAGCGTGCAGCCGACCTGGGAGGACACACACAACGTGCCGCGATCGGTTTCGGGGATGTAGACGCACTCGACTTCATGCGCCCGCTCGACATTGTCGCCGCTCGGCAGCCGCAGCAGCCATTTGCGGGTGCCGTCGTTGGAGATCTGCTCGGCCACGACTTCGGGCCGGTCGACGGTGAAATGTTGCGCGAGCTCGGCACGAATGCCCTTCGAGACCGACGTCATCTCTTCGAAATTCTGGGCGCCACGGAAATACATCCAGTGCCACAGCTGCTGCACGCGCATCTTGCGCTGCGCCGGTGCAACGCCGATCTCGCCGAGGCGATCGGCAAGCTCGGTGCGCGACAGGCCGATCAGCGAGGGCCTCGCCGGCGGCACATAGGTCTCGAGCGGAGTCTTCTCCACCAGTGTTGCGTTGTGCGGCTCGGTCGTCGGTTGCATGGAATGGCCTGATTTAGGTGGTCGTTCTGGGATGGTCCAAAGGACTAAACCCGGAACCTCGAGATTCCGAGTTCGATGCTACGCATCGCCCCGGAATGACGGGAGAAAATCTGGAACGCGCCCTATATAGCAACCGGAACGGCCGATTGCGACCTTATCGACCGCAGGCTTAACGCCTGCAATCCTGCGCGATCTTGTCGAGCGCCTGGGCAAGGCCCTTCAGCGAAAAGGTGTCGGTGGTCTCGGTCCCCTTGGACGACATGCCCTTGACCACGAGATCGGCGGATTTGCGCATGGCCTCGACCATCCGCTCTTCCTCGGCCGCGTTCTTGATCCAGAGACCGTCGCCCTGCGAGTACATGGCGAAAGCGGCGCCGCCCACCTCGACCGAGGATTCAGAGCCCGGCTTCAGCGCATAGCCGATCATGACCGAGACTTCGTTGTTGACCTTCTCCGCCGGGCGGGTGGAGACGAAGGCATAGGCAGGATCGCGCGGCCGATTCGGCGGGTTGGTCTTCGACGACGACGGCTTGGCCAGCGCGAAGCAGACCTTTTTGCCGTTGGGCGCGGCCGAATAGGCGCCCCAGGTGCCGAACTGACCGATCAGGGTTGGCTCCGCGCCGCCGGCAACCGCCGCGTGCGGGGCCGCCGGCTTGCTCTCGGGCTTTGCAGCCGTCTTTCCGGTCGTATTGGCCGCCGGCGCGGCCGGTTTCGGCGCGGCCTCTTTCGGTGCAGTCTTGGGCGCAGGCTGCGCCGTCTGCGCCCGCGCGGAATCGATGATTCCACAGGCCGCCACGCCCGTCATCAAAGCTAAAATCAGCACCCGCCACATGCTGGAGTGGTTCCCTCAATATTGTGACTGGAAGATGGCCCGGTCGCGCATTGTCCCCGGGGCAGGGATAGCCGGGAAAGTCCAATTTGGGAAGGCAGTTAGCGAAGGTCGCGGCGACTAGGCCCTGGATCGCGCCGCGCGTTGCTCCGCCCATTGCGCATCGGTCCAGCGCAACAAATCCTCGACGCCGGAGCTGCGCAAATGCGCGCCACCGTCGATCACCACCATATCGCCGTTGATGTAGCCGGCACGGTCGGAGACCAGGAAGCTGGCGAGGTCGGCAAGCTCGGGGTGCTCGCCGGCTCGTCCCATCGGGTTGCGCGCGGCCCACCCTTCGTCGCGACCCTCGGGGCGGAGCTGGCCCGAGGCGCCGGCGGTCGGGAACGGTCCCGGCGCGATCGCGACGGTGCGGATTCCCTTCGGGCCCCATTCCACGGCGAGACTTTTGGTCATCGCCAACACGGCCGACTTCGCCATCGCCGACGGCACGGTGAAGGCGCGACCGGTGATGGTCGAGGTCGAGAGGATCGAGAGCACGACGCCGCCATGCTTGCCGTCGATCCAGCGCTTGCCGGCGGCAAGCGTGCAATACATCGCACCATGCAGGGTCGGCGCGAGAATCGCATCCGCGGCGCGGAATGAGAGATGCTCACTCTGCGCGATGAAAGTCGCAGCCGCATTGTTGACGAGAATATCGAGCGGCGCCCCGCGCCAGATCGCGTCCATCATGCTCTCGACGGCGGTGCCGTCTCGGATATCGCAGGCGATCGTGGTGACCTTGCCGCCGGTCTCTTCGCGCATCTTGCTCGCCGCCGCCTCGAGCCGATCGAGCTTGCGGCCGCAGATCACGAGCTCGGCGCCGAGCGCGAGGAAACGGTGCGCCATTGCAGCACCGAGGCCCGAACCGCCGCCGGTGACGAGGATGCGCTTGTCCTTGAGCAGGCCTGTTTCAAACATGGTTTGAATCCTTCTTGTTTCGTCGTTGCGCGCGCAGCGGGAAACCGTACCGCGGAAATAGGCTTCGCTACGCTCCCAATGACGGGAGGATAGGCTCCTGCGTTCCAACTGACAAAGAAACCGGATTGTCGCCCGCACCTAAATCCGGCAGAAACGGGCAAACTATAAATCCACTCGAAACGCCCAGTACTTCACTTCTCAAGAAGGTGCCGCCATGAAAGCCATCCTCTGCTCGCAATATTGCCAGCCCGACGATCTCGTTCTGGCCGACGTGCCGGATCCGGTGGCCGGTCCCGGCGAAGCCGTGATCGCGATCAAGGCTGCGGCGCTGAACTTCTTCGACATCCTGATGATTCAAGGCAAGTACCAGATCAAGCCGCCATTCCCGTTCTCGCCGGCCGCCGAAGTGGCTGGGGTGATCGAGAGCATCGGTCCCGGCGTGACTGATCTGAAGATCGGCGATCGCGTCGTCGCCTCCTGCGGCCACAACGGCGCGCGCGAAAAGATCGCGCTGCCGGCGGCATCGATCGTGAAGATCCCCGACAATCTCGATTATGACCGCGCGGCCGGCATCATCATCATCTACGGCACCGCGCTGCATGCGCTGGAAGATCGCGCGAGCCCGAAGCCGGGCGAGACGCTCGCGGTGCTCGGCGCCGCCGGCGGCACCGGACTTGCCGCGTGCGAGCTCGGCAAGCTGATGGGCCTGAAGGTGATCGCCTGCGCCTCGTCGGACGAGAAGCTCGAATTCGCGAAGGCGCACGGCGCAGAACTCGCGCTCAATTACGGCAAGGAAGATTTGAAGGAAGGCCTGCGAAAGCTTACGGGCGGCAAGGGCGTCGACATCATCTTCGATCCGGTTGGTGGCACCTATGCCGAGCAGGCCCTGCGCTCGATTGCCTGGGAAGGCCGCTTCCTCGTGATCGGCTTCGCCGCCGGCGACATTCCGAAGATGCCGCTGAACCTCGCGCTGCTGAAAGGCTGCGACATCCGCGGCGTGTTCTGGGGCGCATGGACCCGACTCAACCCGGAAAAGAACCGCGCCAATCTCGAGAAGCTCGTGAAGTGGACAGCGGAAGGAAAGATCTCCTCGCATGTCGATCGCGTCTTCCCGCTGGCGCAGACGGCGGATGCGCTCAAGGTGCTCGCCGGACGCCAGGCGATGGGCAAAGTGATCCTGCATCCGTGAGGCTATGCGGCGCGACGTGTGTCGGTACGGCCGCTCGCCACGAGCTCAACTGTCATCGCCCGGCTTGACCGGGCGACCAGTACTCCGAGACGTCAGTCATTGAATCGAGAAGCCGCGGCGTACTGGTTTCCCGCCTTCGCGGGGAATGACCGCGAGCGCGGGACAGGCAGTGTCCGCGCCGCCGCCGGGTCAATCCCCGTCAACCATTGTCGACAAAATTGCGGGGCATTCCTCCGCCTCGCCTCAATCAAACCCAAATATCTCCCGATTCGCGCAAGCCGCCGACGTTTTTTGGGCTGATTCAGACGGCGATTTACCGGCTCCAGTTTGCGGGGCATTTCTGGACAACAACAAAAAGACTGAAGCCGGGATGCCCCAGCGTTGCGTTAGTAGTGGGGAGCATCACCATGGAGACGACGGCGTACCGCCGGTCCAGGGAATCGAGATCGTTCGATTCCGATCAAGCTGCATCACATCCGGCCGTCGCGTCCTATATCCGTGCGCGCGCCGCGCGGCTCGATCTGTCACCGGAAGATCCAATTCCACTGTTCCTGTCCGATCCGCTCGGTGTGCCGGAGTCAGGCGAATATACGGCGCGGGCGTTGGGTCCCCGGCTCAGAATTGTCCCGCGTGTTCTCGCGGCGGTTCTCATCGCATCCACGCTGGCCGTTGCGGCCGCGCTGTATCAGCCCAGTCTCCGCAATCTCTTCGCCGCCGACGCTGCCGGCCCGACGGGTGCCGAGCTGGACCAGGCCATGGCGTCGGCCAACGTGCCGGACAGGCCTCAGACCGCGTACAAGGACCCGGCGCGCTTGAGCAACACAAGGCTGGCGAGCGCTGACGCGCAGGATCTCCCCGCAGCCTCAGCTCCGAGCCGCGAAGCGATTGCGACTGCCTATCAAACCGCGCTGCAAGCCCAGGCGCCCGGGCCAGTCGCGGCGCCGCCTGCGCCCCCACCGCCCGCTAAGACGCTCGATGCCGACACACTGGCTGGGCTGATGGCGCGCGCGAACGGTCTGTTGGCGGTCGGCGACATTGCCGCGGCGCGCCTGCTGCTCGAACGGGCCGCCAATGCACAGGATGCAACGGCTGCATTTCTGCTCGCGCAAACCTATGACCCGGCGGTGCTGGGCACGAGCGACGCGCGGCGCGTTGCTGCCGACGCGACCGCCGCGCGCGACTGGTACCAAAAGGCCGCAGGCCTTGGATCGGCGGAGGCGCGGCAACGCCTCGCCCAGCTTCAGAACTAGAACTCTTTAGGGGATATCATGCGTAACGCTTTGAGAATGGCGCTTGCCGCCATCATGATGATCTATGCTTTCGCGGCACGCGCGGAGCAGACCGAATATGATCCGGCCAAGGTCTCTGACAGCCTGAAAGCCATCTTCCAGTTCGGTTCGACCTCGACCAAGCAGTCGCTGAACGCCAACACCGTGACGTTGATCACCGGCACGATCGGCGGCACCTATGTGCAATTCGGCGCCGACCTCGCCTCCGTGCTCGACGACGGCAACAGGATTCGTGTGTTGCCAATCGTCGGCCGAGGTTCGGTGCAGAGCGTTGCCGACATCCTGTTCCTGCAAGGCGTCGATCTCGGAATCGTCCGCGCGGATACGCTCGACTATCTCGAGCGCAAAGGTTTTGCCAAGGACATCAAGAAGCAATTCACCTATGTGACGAAGCTCTACAACGAAGAGATGCAGGTGATCGCGCCAAAATCGGTCGCGACACTCAAGGATCTGGAAGGCAAAACTGTAAGCGTCGATCTGCCCAACGGCGGCACCTTCGTCACCGCGCTCACCGTGTTCGAGCGGCTCGGGATCAAGGCGAAATTCGTTTATGTCGAGCAGCGCATCGCGATGGAGAAACTGAAGGCCGGCGAGATCGACGCCGTCATCGTGGTCGGCGGCAAACCGTACAAGTCCGTTTCGACCTTCGGCAATGACGGCCGCTTCCACCTTGCGACCGTGGATTATGCAAAGCCCCTCCAGAGCGACTATCTGCCGGCGACGCTGACCGCCAAGGACTATCCGAACCTGGTCAAGGAGGGCGAGAGCGTGGACACCATCGCGGTGCCGGCCGTGCTCGCGGCCTACAACTGGGCGCCCAACACCGAGCGCTACCGCAAGCTTGCACTGTACGTGGACGCGTTCTTCACGAAATTCCCGACGCTGCAGAACCCGCCCTTCCATCCCAAGTGGAAGGAGGTCTCGCTCGCGGCGCCCCTGGCGGGCTGGAACAGATTGCCGGTGGCGCAGCAATGGCTCGACCGCCACGGCGTCGAACCAGTGACGCGGCAACGCTTCGAGGCGTTCCTGCGACAGAGCCCCTCGGCCGCAAAAGTGTCCGACGCGGACAAGGAAACGCTGTTCAAGCAATTCCAGGCGTGGGACGCCGAAAAGGCCCAGGCCAAGGCGCAGGCGCAGGCGCAGGCGCAGGCGGAGAAGAAGTAGCGAGCAGTCATCCACACATACAGCTGTCATCGCCCGCGAAGGCGCGATCCAGCATTCCGAGACGGTTATGGTTCAATCGGAAGGCCGCGGCGTGCTGGATTCCGCACCTTCGCGAGGAATGACAGCGGAGTATGCGGCGACAGCTATTGCGCGGCTTCCGGCTCCACCTCATCCACCCCGCGCTTCAGCGCGGCGCGGGCGGCTTCGCGATGCTCGTTCGTGATGTGGCTGGCAACCATGCGGATCGCGGTGGCGAGTACGGCGGCGTCATCGGTGAAGCCGAGGATCGGCATCACGTCGGGAACGAAATCAAACGGCAGGATGAAATAGGCGATCGCCCCGAGCAGCGAGGCCTGGACATGGCGCGGCGTCTGTCGGTCGAAGGCGCAGTAATAGGCGGCGAGCAGATCCTCCGCGAACGGCAGATGCGCGGCGACACGCTTCAGCTTGCGCCAGAAGCGGCGGCGCACGCTCTCACGATCTTCCGCGAGCCGGTCGGCGGGCTCGAAACCGACGCTGTGTTCGGCAGCCATGTTCGACAAACTCCCCGTTCCAGCCTGGGTGGCAGATCGCCGCATCCCGTGCTGATCACAAGATGGGGACGCGGCCTTCCCCTGCAAGACGTCAGCCTGGTGTCAGCTTGGCGATGGCGTTCATCGCCTTGGCGAGCTCGATGTCGAGCGCGGTGACGCCGCCGGCGTCATGGGTCGACAGCACCACCTCCACCGTCTTGTAGACATTGCGCCATTCGGGGTGGTGGTCCATCTTCTCGGCGACCAGTGCCGCGCGGGTCATGAAGCCGAACGCCTCGTTGAAATCCTTGAAGACAAAGGTTTTCCCGATCGCCTCGCGTCCTTGAGCCTCGGTCCAGCCAGGTAGTTCGCCCAGCGCCTGCCTGCGTGCCTCCGCCGAGAGCCGTTCTGTCATCCTCGCCTCCGTCCTTTCAGGGGAACTTTACCCTAACACCGCACTGACGCCCCGGGTTCATACGGGATTGGACCCCATCCGCTAACCATGACGGAGATGTAACCCTGCCGGACAAGAAATTTGCTACACTTGCAGGCGTAAACCGCCGGCCAAGATGAAACTGAGCCTCAAGCGAATGTTCGGGAGATCGATGACCGGGGGATTGGACCTGGCCGAAGCGCCCACCCCGTCCTCGCCGCGATCATCGGCGCGGAAGACGGCGCTCGTGACTCTCGCGCTGGTGCTCGCGATCGTCGGCGCGCTCGCCGGGGGCTACTATTTCGCCATGCGGCCGGTGACGCTAAAGATCGCGGTCGGCCCCGCCAACAGCGACGACGTCAAGGTCGTGCAGGCACTGACCCAGGCCTTCGCGCAGCATAAGAGTTCTGTGCGGTTGCGCCCGATCCAGACCGACGGCGCCACCGCCAGCGCCAATCTGCTCGCGGAAGGCAAGGCCGATCTTGCCATTGTGCGCGGCGACGTCGACGTACCGAAGAACGCGCAAGCGGTTGCGACCCTGCGCAAGAACGTCGTGGCGCTATGGTCCGTGTCCGGCAAGGGCAAGAAGAAGGGCGCGAAGATCACCAAGATCGCGCAGCTCGCCGGACATCGGGTCGGCGTGGTCGGCCGCACCCAGGCCAACGTCAATTTGCTCAAGGTGATCCTGCAGCAATACGGCGTCGATCCCGCCAAGGTCGAGATCGTGCAATACCCGGCAACCGAAGCCGTCGAAGCGATCAAGGCGCAGAGGGCTGATGCCTATCTCGCGGCCGGTCCCGTCAACAGCAAGATCACGGCGGAGGCGATCGCCGCTTCCACCAAGGATTTCGGCACGCCGACCTTTCTCGCGATCGATTCCGCGGATGCGATCGCCCAGAACCATCCGGTCTATGAAGCGGCCGAGATTCCCGCGGGCACTTACGGCGGCTCGCCCGATCGTCCCGATGACGAGGTCAAGACCATCAGCTTCTCGCACCACATCGTGGCGCGCAAAGCAGTGTCCGAAACCACCATCGCGGCGTTCACGCGCCAGCTTTTCTCCGTACGCCAGCAATTGGTGACGGAATTCCCGCTGGCGGCGAAGATCGAAACGCCCGACACCGACAAGGATGCGGTGATTCCCGTGCATCCCGGCGCCGCCGCTTTCGTCGACGGCGAAGAAAAGACCTTCCTCGACAGATACAGCGATTACATCTGGTGGACCCTGATGGCGCTCTCGGCCATGGGCTCGATCGGCGCCTGGTTTGCGGGCTATTTGAAGAAGGACGAGCGCGACAACAACAGCCATCTGCGCGAGCGGCTGCTCGACATGATCACCGCCGCTCGAAAGAGCGAAACGACCGAAGATCTCGATCAGATGCAGACCGAGGCCGACGAGATCCTGCGCGACACGCTGCGCTGCTACGACCACGGCGCGATCGAGGAAGGTGCGCTCACCGCCTTCAACATCGCGCTCGACCAGTTCCATGCGGCGGTTGCCGACCGCAAGGCGGTGCTGTTCAGCCTGCCGCAGAACCTGCAGCGCGCCGGTGCCCAATTCCGGGCCGCTGGCAACGCGTAAGCGCTCGCGCGTTATCGCCGCGTCACATTGTCTCAATATAGCGTCTGCTTCACCATGGCGACCGCCCTGGCGATCGCCTCACGCGACATCGAGACCGTCTTCATGAACATCAAATTCTCCCGCCGCCGTTTCCTGACGACCAGTGCCGGCGCGCTCGGCGCGGTCGCAATGCCCCATCTCTCCCGCGCGGCCGACCGGCCGGCGGTGACCCATGGCGTGCAGTCGGGCGACGTCACCGTCGACAGCGGCGTGGTCTGGGCGCGCACCGACCGGCCCGCACAGATGCTGGTCGAGGTGGCGACGACGGAGTCGTTCAGGGATGCCCGCGCGCTGCCGCCGATCGCGGCGCTGCCCGAGAGCGACTTCACCGCGAAGATGCTGATCGAAAACCTGCCGGGCGGACAGGACATTTTTTATCGCGTCCGCTTCCGCGATCTTTCGCACACCGCGGTGGAGGGCGAGCCGGTGACCGGCCGCTTTCGCACCGCACCCGCCGACCGTCGCGACGTCAGCTTCGTCTGGGGCGGCGACGTCGCAGGACAAGGCTGGGGCATCAACCCTGATGACGGCGGCATGTTCACCTTCTCGGCGATGCGCAAGCACCGTCCGGATTTCTTCCTGCACTCCGGTGACACCATCTATGCCGACGGCCCTATCCAGTCCGAGGTGAAGCTCGTGGACGGCAAGATCTGGAAGAACGTCACGATTCCCGAGAAGGCCAAGGTCGCCGAGACGCTGGACGAGTACCGCGCCGCGCACAAATACAATTTCACCGACGACAATCTTCGCGCCTTCAATGCCGAAGTGCCGATCTTCGTGCAGTGGGACGACCATGAGGTGACCAACAACTGGTCGCTGTCGAAGGAGCTGCCGGCGACCTACAAGGAGCGCGACATCGCACTGCTTGCGGCCCGCGCAAGCCGTGCCTTCCACGAGATGTATCCGATGCGCGAGAGCATCGTCGAGCCCGGCCGCGTCTATCGCCAGATCTCCTATGGTCCCCATCTCGACGTGTTCGTGCTCGACGAGCGCAGCTATCGCGGCCCGAACGGCCCCAACCTCGAAACCGTTTACGGCCCGGCCAGCTATTTCCTCGGCCCGGACCAGATCGCCTGGCTCAAGCGCGGCCTGTTGAATTCTCGCGCGACCTGGAAGGTGATCGCCTCCGACATGCCGCTCAGCCTCGTCGTGTCAGATACGGCAAAGGGCGGATCGGAAGCCATTGCGCAGGGCGACGGCCCGGTGCGCGGCCGCGAGTTCGAGATCGCCGACATTCTGCGTTTCATCAAGATGGCGCCGATCAGCAACACCGTATGGCTGACCGCGGACGTGCATTACGCCGCCGCGCATTATTACGATCCGAACAAGGCGCAATTCCAGGATTTCGAGCCGTTCTGGGAGTTCGTGTCGGGGCCGCTTCACGCGGGCACATTCGGTCCGAACGCGCTCGACAATACGTTTGGGCCGGAGGTGCGTTTCGTCAAGGCGCCCGGGAAAGACAACCAGAACCTGCCGCCGTCCGCCGGCATGCAGTTCTTCGGTCACGTCAAGATCGACGGCGCCTCCGGCCAGATGACGGTGACCTTGCGCGACCGCGCCGACGTCGCGCTGTGGTTGACCACGCTCGATCCGAAGCCGGCCTGACGCCGTATCGCTAGTTCGCCGCGCGGACCTGGAGCGCCGCCTCCAGCGCGTCGCTCGAACACGGCTTCTGCAATCGCGGCTGGCCGGCGAATTCGGGCGGGATGCGCGCGTCAGCGCCGTAGCCGGTGACGAACACAAAGGGAATTTTCAGCGCCGCGAGCCGTTCGGCGACGGCAAAGCTGTTCTCGCGACTCAAACCGACGTCGAGCAAGGCGAATTCGGGGGCGTGCGCCGCGATTGCGGCCAGCGCCTGCGCGACTGAACCTACCGTGCGCACGCTCTTCACGCCAAATCCGAGCAGGCGATCCTCGAAGTCGATCGCGATGATCGGATCGTCCTCGACGATGAGGACATCGGCGGGACAGTTCGAATCATCGGAAACGGCGGGTGCCATCATCGTAACTTGGAGCATGAGGTTTCTCTGACTGGGATACCGCGTCACGACGCCTGTACCCGGCGCGGAGGTTCCCGGAACGAAACCACCACATCACAGTTGTTAGGTCTGTCTACTTGTGCACACAGGACCTCGTCGGAACTCGCTAATGTGGAGGCGGATGGGAGTTTAGGATGGACGCGCGGACCAGCAACGCCACCGAGATCGATAGCCGGCCGACCAACAATCTGCTGCGGCGCTTGAGCCCGGCCGACTTCGCGCTGCTCGCACCGCACATCACCGTCGACACGGCCGGGGCGAGCGAGCTGCTCTACAATCCCGGCGACGACGTCCAGGTCGTCCATTTCCCCTGCGGACCGTCGCTCGCGACTTTCCTCGTTCCCAATGAGGACGGCCGTGACGTCGAGACCATCCTGGTCGGCCGCGAAGGCGCGGTGGGCGGCATCGTCAGCGAGGGTTATCTGCCGGCCTATACCCGGATCTGCGTGAAATTCGGCGGGCCGTTTGCGCGAATTCATGTCAGCAAGCTGGAGGCTGCCAAGCAGCGCTCGCCCTCGTTGCGCCATGTCTTCGCTCGCTACGCCGACTGCATGCTGGCTCAGATCTTCCAGTCCACCGCCTGCAACGCCATTCACTCGATCGAGCAGCGCACCGCCAAATGGATGCTGGCGGCGATGGAGCGGACCGGCGACGAGAGCAGCGTGCCTCTGACGCACGAGCAGCTCGCGACACTGCTCGGCGTCGGCCGCAGCTATGCCAGCCGCGTGCTCCAGTCGTTCAAGGCGGAGGGCGTGCTCGACACGCGACGCGGATCGATCCTGGTCCGCAACCGCGAGGGCCTGCGCCTGCGCTCCTGCCTGTGCAACGAGGCCGTGAAGATGCACTTCGAGGAGGTGCTGCGCGGCGTCTATCCGACCGAGGAGAGGCAGGCCGGCTAGCCGCCTGACTCGCTCCTCTTGGGGGATAAGAAGCGGCCGCACTATCCCGCCGCGGGGGAACCTGGGCTAATGTCCCCGCATGAGCGGGGCTTTCCTTCACACTCTCTTCGACATCGCGGCGTGGCTGGCTGCGGCCGTGGCGCTCTACTGGCTGTCGCGACAGGGCTTGCGGTTTCCGGCGCAATCCTTCGAGCGGTCCTACCTCGCCGCTTTGGTGTTCGGTGCGGGCCTTGGCGCCTATCTGTTCGGCTCCGCGAATCTGTGGCTGTCCGGCCAGAGCGGCATCGCGCGCTCCGTGGAAGGAGCGCTGGTCGGCGGCATCGCGGCGATCGAGCTCTACAAAAGGTCCGCAGGGATCACGGTCCGAACCGGCGCCCGTTTTGCGCTGCCGCTGGCGCTCGGCATCGCGATCGGCCGGCTCGGCTGCTATTTCGCGGGCCTCGACGATTTCACCTACGGCACGCCGACGGCATGGCCCTGGGGTCATGATTTCGGCGACGGCATCCCGCGCCATCCCGTGCAGCTCTACGAAAGCGCCGCGATGGGGGCGTTCGCGCTGCTCTACGTGGTGGCCGTCTTGAACCGGAGCGCGTTTGTGATCACCAATGGTTTCTACCTCGTCCTCGTCTATTATGGCGCACAGCGCTTCCTGTGGGAATTCCTCAAGCCCTACGGCACGCTGCTCGGCCCCTTCACGCTGTTTCACCTGCTGTCCCTGTCCATTCTGCTCTACGCCGTCGTCATGCTGGCGAGGGCGCCCAAAGCGAGACCCATGCATGAACGCGCCGTTGCGTAAGTCGCGCCCCTATATCTTCTGGGGCCAGACCCAATCTCTCTGCGAGACCTGCCTGAAGCTGGTGCCGGCCAAGATCCAGATCCTCGACAACGAGGTTTGGTACCAGAAGCGCTGCAAGGAGCATGGCGTCCAGTCCACGCTTGTGTCGACGGACGCCGCCTATTGGCGCCTGTGCAAGGATTTCATCAAGCCGGGCGACCGGCCGCTGGCCTTTCAACGGCATACCGAATTCGGCTGCCCCTATGATTGCGGCCTGTGCCCCGACCACGAGCAGCATTCCTGCCTCGCGCTGATCGAGATCACCGAGCATTGCAATCTGACCTGCCCGGTGTGCTTTGCCGATTCCTCGCCGGCGCGGACCAGCTTCACGCCGCTGGCCAAGGTCGAGCGAATGCTGGACGCGCTGGTCGCGAGCGAGGGCGAGCCTGATTTGGTGCAGATCTCCGGCGGCGAGCCGACGCTGCATCCCGACTTCTTCGCGATCCTCGATGCGGTGCGCGCCCGCCCGATCCGCCATGTCATGATCAACACCAACGGCCTGCGTATCGCCCGCGAAAAGGATTTCGTGGCGCGGCTCGCCGAGAACAAGCGCGGGCTCGAGGTCTATCTCCAGTTCGACTCGCTCGAACGCGACGCTTTGATCAATCTGCGCGGCGCGGATTTGCGCAAGATCCGTCAGCAGGCGCTGGAGAATCTCGAGCATTACGGCGTATCGACCACGCTGGTGGCGACCATCAAGCGCGGTGTCAACGATGCCGAGATCGGCGACATCGTCCGCCACGCGCTGACCTGGAAGTGCGTTCGCGGCGTCACGCTGCAGCCGGTGCAGGACGCCGGCCGCAACGAAAATTTCGACAAGAACACCGATCGCATCATGCTGTCGGAGATCCGCAAGCGCGTGGTCGAAACCGGCGTGTTCGGCGACAAGGACATGATCCCGCTGCCCTGCAATCCCGAAAGCATCTCGATCGGTTACGGCCTGCGCAACGGCAAGAAAGTGCTGCCGCTGACCTCGCTGATCCCGCAGGAGCAACTCGTCGCATTGTTGCCCAATACGATAAGCCCGGAGAAGCATCCGGCGCTGAGGGAGAAATTCATCGATCTGTTCTCGCTGTCCTCGGGACCGCTGAACACGAGCGAGCGCGTCTGCGAATTGCTGTGCTGCCTGCCGAGCTTCGAGGTGCCGCAGGGAATCACGTACGAGAACGTATTCCGCGTCACCATCGTGCAGTTTCTCGATCGCTTCAATTTCTGCGTCGGCAACGTCAAGCGCAGCTGCATCCATTTCGTCACCGAGAACGGCGCGATCATCCCGTTCGACACCTACAATCTGTTCTACCGAAACGGAAAGATCGACGGCATCCGCGCCGAACTGGCGGCGCAGTCAACCGCAGGAGTCCTGCAGGCATGAGCATCAGCGACACGCCGCCGCCAGCCCCTCCGGGACCGCCTCCTGCCCCGCCGAACAAGCGCGGCGGCTGCCTGACCGCGATCATGGCGATCTTCGGGATCCTCATGCTGCTACCCGGTGCCTGCGCATTGCTGTTCGGCGGAATGTCGGTGATCGAGGGCGGCCGGATGGGTTCCGACGTGGCACCGCTGGTGTTCGTAGGCCTGGTCGTGGGGCTGGGCGGGGTCGCCCTGATCTGGGCCGCGATCAAGGGCCGGCGCGGCTGAGCCCGGCTTTTCGCCTAACCCCCGGGAATTCCCGGACAAAATTCAATCAACCAACGGCCAAAGAACACATTGTTTTTTGGCGGTTTTTGCCTATATTGCGCCGCAACGCGTAGGGTGCCCGGTCGATATGCCGGGCTTTCCCTTTTGGGCGGAAAGCGCCCCGTTTCCAGTCTTCAAGCGTTGTTTCGAGAAGAGGTCCCGGTCTGACCGGCGAGATCGCGCTTAACCCATTGTCCGACCGCAAAGAAGCCCACTCATGAATCTTCGCAACATCGCCATCATCGCCCACGTCGACCACGGCAAGACGACCCTGGTCGACCGCCTCCTCCAGCAATCCGGCACCTATCGCGAGAACCAGAAGGTGACTGAGCGCGCCATGGACTCCAACGATCTGGAGCGCGAGCGCGGCATCACCATTCTGGCCAAGGCGGCCTCGGTGCAGTGGAAGGACACCCGCATCAACATCGTCGATACCCCAGGCCACGCCGATTTCGGCGGCGAGGTCGAGCGCATCCTCAACATGGTGGACGGCGCGCTGGTGCTGGTCGACGCCGCCGAGGGGCCGCTGCCGCAGACCAAATTCGTGGTCTCCAAGGCGCTCAAGGTCGGTTTGAAGCCGATCGTCGTGATCAACAAGGTTGACCGTCCCGACGCGCGGGCAACCGAAGTCATCAACGAGGTGTTCGACCTGTTCGCGGCGCTCGACGCCAGCGAGGAGCAGCTCGACTTCCCGATCCTCTACGGGTCGGCCAAGCAAGGCTGGATGGCCGAGAGCCCGGACGGGTCGCAGGAAGCCGGCATGCAGCCGCTGTTCGACCTGATCGTGCGCCATGTCGCGCCGCCGACCGTCGAGGAAGGCCCGTTCCGCATGATCGGCACCATTCTGGAAGCCAACCCCTATCTCGGCCGCATCATCACCGGCCGTATTTCCTCAGGCTCGATCAAGCCGAACCAGGCCGTGAAGGTGCTGGGCGCCGACGGCAAGATGATCGAGCAGGGCCGCATCACCAAGATCCTCGCCTTCCGCGGCATCGAGCGCACTCCTCTCGACGAAGCCGAGGCAGGCGACATCGTCGCCATCGCCGGCCTGACCAAGGGCACCGTCGCCGACACCTTCTGCGATCCGTCGGTCGACACCCCGCTGGTGGCGCAGCCGATCGACCCCCCGACCGTGTCGATGTCCTTCATCGTCAACAACTCGCCGCTCGCCGGCACCGAAGGCGACAAGGTCACCAGCCGCATGATCCGCGACCGCCTGCTGCGCGAGTCCGAGGGCAACGTTGCGCTGCGGGTCGTCGAAGCCTCCGACAAGGACGCAATGGAAGTTTCAGGCCGTGGCGAATTGCAGCTCGCGATCCTGATCGAGACCATGCGCCGCGAGGGCTTCGAGCTTTCGGTGTCGCGTCCGCGTGTCGTATTTCAGAAGGACGAGGCCACCGGCGCCACCCTCGAGCCGATCGAGGAAGTCGTCATCGACGTCGACGAGGAGCATTCCGGTGTCGTCGTGCAGAAGATGAGCGAGCGCAAGTCCGAGCTGATCGAGATGAAGCCGTCCGGCGGCAACCGTCTGCGGCTGGTGTTCTACGCGCCGACCCGCGGCCTGATCGGCTACCAGGGCGAGCTGCTCACCGATACCCGCGGCACCGCGATCATGAACCGTCTGTTCCACGGCTACGCGCCGTACAAGGGCGAGATCCAGGGCCGCCGCAACGGCGTGCTGATCTCCAACGACCAGGGCGAAGCGGTGGCTTACGCCATGTTCAAGCTGGAAGATCGCGGCCCGATGATGATCGAGCCGGGCTGGAAGGTCTACAAGGGCATGATCGTCGGCGAGCATACCCGCGACAACGACCTCGAGATCAACGTGCTCAAGGGCAAGCAGCTCACCAACATCCGAACCACGTCGAAGGACGAAGCGGTGCGCCTGACCCCGCCGATCCGCATGACGCTGGAAAAGGCGCTGGCCTATATCGAGGACGACGAGCTGGTGGAGATCACGCCGAAGTCGATCCGCCTGCGCAAGCGGCACCTCGACCCGAACGAGCGCAAGCGCGCGGAAAAATCCAAGGAAGCGGTGGCTTAAGGCCACTCGGACACACGACGAATGCGTCATGGCCGGGCTTGTCCCGGCCATCCACGTCTTCGATACTGGTGTCAATGACGTGGATGCCCGGGACAAGCCCGGGCATGACGATGAAATTGACCGCTATGTCCCTCCCCTCCTCCGTCGACGTCGCGATCATCGGTGCGGGCGCCGCCGGCCTCGGCGCGGCGCATGCGCTGGCAGGCCCCGGCCTCTCCGTGATCGTGCTCGAGGCGCGTAACCGGCTCGGTGGCCGGGCCTGGACGGTGCAGGCCTCGCCCGAAGTCACCTTCGACGTCGGCTGCGGTTGGCTGCATTCGGCGGACAACAACTCCTTCGTCGCGATTGCAAAGCAGCTCGATTTCGAGGTCAACAAGGACCTCCCGCCCTGGCGCGAGCGCGCCTATGGCGACGCGTTTCCGAAAGCCGAGCGCGATGATTTCATGCACGCCATGGACGCCTTCTATCAGCGGCTGTGGGAGACCGCCCAGAAGGGCCAGGATGTCCCCGCGAGCTTCAGCCTGGAGCCCGGCAATCGCTGGAATCCCATGATCGACGCGATCTCGACCTACATTAACGGCTGCGAACTGAAGGACATGTCGACGCTGGACTGGGACGCCTACGAGGACAGCGACCTCAACTGGCGCGTCCGCCGCGGCTACGGCGCGCTGATCGCGGCCTATGGCGCGCCCTGCCTGGTGGCGCTGAACTGCAACGTCACGCTGATCGATCATTCCGGCCAGCGCATCCGCATCGAGACATCGCAGGGCACGCTGACCGCGGACAAGGTGATCGTCACCGTGCCGACCAATCTGATCGCCAATGAGGCGATCCGCTTCTCGCCACCTCTCCCCGCCAAGGTCGACGCCGCGGCCGGCCTGCCGCTCGGTGTCGATGACAAGGTGACGCTGGCGCTCGACGATGCCGAAGCCTTCCCGAAGGAAGGTAATTTGCGCGGCGCCACGATGCGCACTGACATGGGCACCTATCATATCCGCCCGTTCGGCCAGCCCTGCATCGAAGGCTTTTTCGGCGGCAGCTTTGCACGCGAACTGGAAGACGCGGGCGACGGCGCCATTGCCGCCCAAAGCATCGAGGAGATCGCAGGCTTCCTCGGCAACGACATCAGGCGAAAGCTGAAGCCGCTCTACGAGTCGCGCTGGGCCCACGACCCCTTCGCGAGAGGCTCCTACTCGCACGCCCTGCCCGGCCACGCCGGTGACCGCGCCGTGCTGGCGGCACCGACCGATGGGCGGCTGTTCTTTGCGGGAGAAGCGACGTCGCCGAACTTTTTCTCGACGGCGCATGGGGCGCGGGACTCAGGGGAGCGGGCGGCGAGGGAAGTGCTGGGCGTTCTGGGCAAACCGTAACCGCACGCTCGTCATTGCGAGCGCAGCGAAGCAATCCAGAATCTTTCCGCAGCGACACGGATCGCTTCGCTGCGCTCGCAATGACGAATTACTCGATCACCCGTGCTCGCAAATCGGCGTCAGGCACGAAGCACGCATCGTACTTGCCAAATATGCGGTAACGGTTGCGCGCAATGAGGCTATACACCGGGTCGCGCAACGCTTTCGGGACGGCAAACAACGCACGCACCCAGCCCCAGCCGGGAAGCTGCGACAGCACCGTCAGCGCAGCGTCCGACTTCATGAACACCTCGCCGCCGTGAATGACGGCATTGGTGTCGGGATCAGCGGGATCGATGCCGAACGTGCGCGCGAGCCGGGCGCCATAGTCGGACTGGATCGGCGTGAAGCGAAACCTCTTCCCCGTGTCGCGCGCGGCGACGAAGCGGACCCAGCGCGAGCAAAAAATGCAGACGCCGTCGAAGAGGATCACGTCGTCGTCAGGCCATTTTGGCATCAGCGATTGTCCAACATCAAAAGCGCAACAAGCATCAGCACGATCGCCGGCCCCGTCTTCACCAGTGCGCCGAGCGGCTCGATCCAAAGGTCCGGCGTCAGGATCGCGGCACCCAACATATAGCCCAGCGAAGCCAGGATGCCTGCAACGAGCCCGAGCGCAGCGGTGCGACGGAACGCGATCAACACGCCGATGCTCATATCCATCAGGCTGGTGGCGATGGTGATGGGATCGACGAGCGCCGAGGGAAAGTTGTGCGCACTCAGGATGCCAGCAGCGGCGCGATAGGACACGAACAGCGCGATGAAACCGGAGACGCACCAGAACGCGACAAGGCTCGCGAAGATCAGCGTCTTCACCAAAAACAGCCGCGCGAACCATTTGTCCTGGATCGTGGCGGGGTGGCGCCCGACCGTCTGAGCCAGTGATTTCGGCACGATGCCCGTGGCGGCGATCCACGCCGAGGGATCGCCGGTGACGCCGCGGCGCAGCTCGGCGATGGCCGTGGAGCGCATCGGCGGTATCCAGCCGAGATAGTTGGCGACATCGCCGCCTTTCGCGTCGAGATCGAGCACGAAGGACGGCATCGCGACGCGCGACCAGCCGGCCGTACCGAACGCGATACGGAACTGCTTGATGACGCCAGCCATTGTAATCGGTTCGACCTGCATCAGGTCCCAGTTCACGGCCTTCACCGATGCGTCGTCGATATCGCGCGCGGCAAGCCAGGCAATGGTGGCGGAAATATCCTCGACAGCAACGGGCTGGAACGGCGTCGCCATCTCCTTCTCCGGCAGGTCGAGCGGGGAGGCCGCAAGCGTGCGGAGCATCGCGCTGCCGCCATAGGCCGACGGCGCGACCACGAAACCGGGCCGCAGGATGGCGTGGGGAGTGCCGGAAGCCACGATCAAACGTTCGGCCTCACGCTTCGTCGTTGCGAACGCGGTTCGATCCTCGCCGGCGGTCCCGGGAATCGAGATGTGCACAAACCGGATCGCACGGCCGCTGCCGCCAATCGCCTGAAGCAATCGTATGACGAGATCGCGATGCACCGCGTTGGTATCGCTGCCGGGGCCGTCCTGGAGCACGCCGAGGCAGTTCACGACGACATCGACCGCGTGCTCACCAAGGAGGCGCGTCAGAGCCGCCGCATCGAGGGAGAGGATCGGCAGCTCGATGTCCAGCGCGCTCATCTTCTGCGCCACCGACAGGCTGCGCGCCACCCCGATCACGCGAAATCCATGCGCGCGAAGATCGTCGGTGACGTAGCGGCCGATCAGGCCGGAGGCGCCGAGCACGAGAATGGTTCGCTGGCTCATGACCTTCCTCAAAACGGTTTTGCGATCATCAGCCAGAGGATCAGCATCGTGGCCCCGAAGCCGGGGAAACCGAACGCGAACCAGCGGCGAAACAGGACGAAATAGCGCTCCGGAAGCGCGCCACGCTGCTCGGCGGCCTTCCGCGCGAGATCGCGCATCTCGATCTGCATGAAGATCACGGGGATCCAGAACAAGCCAGCAATTGCATAGAGCGCAAGGGAGGCGAGCAGCCAGCGCTCGGCGACCGACGTTGCCGAGAGCATCATCAGCAGGCCGCCCGTGACCGGCTGGAGGATCACGGCGGACAACGTGAAGATCGCGTCGGCGATCACGACTGCCGAAGCGGTGCGCGCGATGAACGCCACGTCGTTCGTGCGATGTGCCATCAGCATGAAGAAGGCAATGCCGGTTCCGGTGCCGAGGATGACGATAGCTCCGAGCACGTGCAGATATTTGATGAGGAAATACAGCGTCATGGCTTCTTGGTCACCACGGGCTTGGGCAGGCTCAACCCACGCGCAAGCTCGGCACTCGCGGCTTTGACGCCTGCCTCGGTTTCGATCATCCAGTGGCCCTCGCTACCGACGGCCGGCGTCGTGCGGAAGTCGACCTTGCCACCGCCGCCGCGAAACGCATCGACCAACGCAAGCGAAAATGCCGGTGCAAAGTAGCTGTCATTGGCGGCAACGAGCCATGTGATGGGGATGCGCGCGGCCTTGCCGAATTCAGCCGCCGCGGCGAGAAGCGTATGCGGCGCGCAGATCCGGTTCGGCTCGTCATTGGCATGGCCGCCGCGGCCCGGCGCAATGGCGATGATGGCGGAGATCGCCTTCGGATCGGCATTCGCGAGCGCCAGCGCGCCCCAACCGCCGGCGGAATGGCCGATCACGATCGCGGCGTCCTTGCGGATAAAATCCTGCTTTCGCACATAGTCCAGCGCGAGCGCGATTTCGTCGGCCGTTGCGCGGCCCGAGCGCACGTAGTCCGCCTCGTCGCAGCCACCCTGGTCCTCGACATAGCGGCCACCGGTCGCACCATGGCCGAGCCGTTCGGGCACCAGCACGGCGAAGCCGCGCGCGATGAGGAATGCCGTGAGTGCGCGATATTCCGGCTGTGGCGTTTGCGCGCGCCGCAAGCCATTTTGCGTCGAAGCATGCGCGATCACCGCAAGCCGGAACGGGCCGGCACCCGGCGGGCGAAACAGCTGGGCATGAGCGGAGATGTCGGTATCCGGCGACGGCACGCGCCATTGCTGACGGCGAAACGGATCGCCCTCCGCTCCGGACGAACCAAACGTGACCTGAGCGCACACGGGCGGCGCGGTCAGCAAGGCCAACAGAGCCAGGAGCACGAGAATGTTGGGGATCCGCATGAATTGCCGGAGGCGAGAACAGCGACAGTTAGACTAGTAGGAACGAATCAATATCGGCAGGCTTTCTGCGTTGCCATTGCCGTTCATTCGTTGCCGCAAAGCAGTTTTGCACCGTCGCAGAGCACCCCGGTGCCATTCGAATCGGCGTCTTGTCTTTTTTCGGTACAACATGGTTCAAATACTGATGCAGAAAGTCCACACGTTAACCGATAATTAACGATAGGTCTTGCCGCCGGCGCGGCGACTTGGTTTGATCACGTCCATGAGCACAACCCTGATCGAGGTCCGGCCGGCCAAAGCCGCAGATGCAACTGCGGTGGCGTCCACCCATGACGAAGCCTGGCGCTCCGCCTATCAGGGCATCATTCCCGGCGCCGAACTGGAGAAGCTGATCAACCGCCGCGGTCCGCAATGGTGGGACAGCGCGATCCGCAAGGGCAGCCGCGTCAGCGTGCTGGTGTTCGGCGACAAGATCGCAGGCTACGCCAATTACGGCCGCAACCGCGCCCGCAGCCTGCATTTCGACGGCGAGGTCTACGAGCTTTATCTGCGTCCTGAATTCCAGGGCCTGGGCTTTGGTCGCCGCCTGTTCACCGCGGCCCGCCGCGACCTGATGCAGAGCGGCCTGAAGAGCATGGTGGTGTGGGCGCTCTCGGACAACGATCCGGCCACCGAGTTCTACCGCGCCTTGGGCGGCCGCATGGTGGCGCGATCCTCGGAGCGTTTCGGGCCGAAGTCGCTCGACAAGGTTGCCTTCGCTTGGACCAATTGAGCTGCTGAAGTCCCGCCGGCAGCGTTTTCCTTCCGTCGATACCGCTGCCTTGAGCCGGTGATCGCCGGATTCATTATTTCACAAAAACGCGATGGATCAGCGGGCCAAGCCCGCGTATGACAGCGCCAAAATCGCTGCCGGGTGCGATTTAACCTCGGCAACAACGGAGCCTTGAATGCGTATCGATGCGGTCTCGATCGGGAAAAACGTCCCTCACGACGTCAACGTCATCATCGAAGTCCCCGTGGGCGGCGAACCGATCAAGTACGAGATGGACAAGGAAGCCGGCACGCTGGTGGTTGACCGCTTCCTCTACACGCCGATGCGTTACCCCGGGAACTACGGCTTCATTCCGCACACGCTGTCCGACGACGGCGATCCCTGCGACGTCCTCATCATCAACACCCGCGCCATCATTCCCGGCGCGGTCATGAGCGTGCGCCCGGTCGGCGTGCTGTTCATGGAAGACGAAGCCGGCGGCGACGAGAAGATTCTTGCGGTGCCGTCGTCGAAGCTGACGCAGCGCTATGACAAGGTGAAGTCGTATTCCGACCTGCCGGACATCACGCTCCAGCAGATCCAGCACTTCTTCGAGCACTACAAGGATCTCGAACCCGGCAAGTGGGTGAAGATCCTGCGCTGGGGCGGCCCCGAAGATGCGCACAAGCTGATCCTCGAAGGCATCGATCGCGAGAAAAAGAAGAAGGCCTGAGCTCTGCTCCCTCGCCCCGCTTGCGGGGCGAGGTGAACTACACCGCCGGCTTCGGCAGCCCTGCAATCGCGCAGGCCGCGCGCAACGTGTTCACGAGCAGGCAGGCGACTGTCATCTGACCGACGCCGCCCGGTACCGGCGTGATGGCGCCAGCCACGGCGAGCGCTTCCTGATAGGCAACATCGCCGACGAGACGCGTCTTGCCGTCGTCCCTCGGAATCCGGTTGATGCCGACGTCGATCACGGTCGCCCCCGGCTTCAGCCAGTCGCCGCGCACCATCTCGCACTTTCCGACGGCGGCATAAACGAGGTCTGCGCGCCTCACGAGCCCGGGCAGGTCACGCGAGCGCGAATGCGCGATGGTCACCGTGGCGTTCTCGTTCAGCAACAGCTGCACCAGCGGTCGGCCGACGAGGTTGGAGCGGCCGATGACGATGGCGTTCATGCCTTCAAGCGAAGCATGCACGCTCTTGGTCAAAATGATGCAGCCGAGCGGCGTGCAGGGCGACAGCGCCTCGAAACCGCCGGCGAGGCGGCCGGCATTGTTCGGATGCAGCCCGTCGACATCCTTGGCGGGGTCGATGGCATTGACGACCGCCTCGGTATTGAGGCCCTTGGGCAGCGGTAGTTGCACCAGAATACCGTGCACGGCGGGATCGCGGTTGAGTTTTGCGACCAGCGCCAGGAGATCTGCTTGCGAGACGTCGGCCGGCAGCTTGTGCTCGAACGAGGCCATGCCAGCGGCCTGGGTCTGGGTGTGTTTCGACCGGACATAGACCTCGCTCGCCGGGTCGCTTCCGACCAGGACCACCGCAAGGCCCGGAACCAGATTGTGCTCGCGCTTGACGCGTGCGACCTCGTCGGCGACGCGGGCGCGAAGTTCTGCGGCGATGACTTTTCCGTCGATGATCTTGGCGGTCATGTCAGTTCCCTCAGTCTGTCGATTTGGCTGATGCGAGCTGGCGCTGGGCTTCGCCGAGCCGCGCCGGATCGCCGTCGACCGCGATCTGCTTCAGCCGCGAGGTCGCTCCCGACAGGAGTTTGACGCTGGCCTTGGGCACGCCCAACGATTTCGCCAGCAGCACCAGAACGGCCTTGTTGGCCTCGCCGCCATCTGCGATAGCGCGCACCCGCACCTTGAGCACGCTGCGGCCATCGGAGAGCTGCTCGATCCCGTCGATGTCGTCGCGGACGCCGCGCGGCGTCACCCGCAGCGCGATGCTGATACCTGCGGCCCCGTAACGCCAAGGTTCCTTGATGACAAGGTTCTTTGGCAACCCAGGGCGCTCCAGCTTGCTTAGATCACGTTCGGGTAGATGTAATACAGGATCACCCGCTCGATGAACATGATGAGCAGGATCAGGATGATCGGCGAGATGTCGAGGCCGCCGAGGCTGGGCAGGAAATTGCGAATCGGAGTCAGGACCGGCTCGGTGATTCGGTACAGGAACTCCGCCACCGCCGAAACGAACTGGTTGCGGGTGTTCACGACGTTGAAGGCGATCAGCCAGGACAGGATCGCGGACGCGATCAGCAGCCAGACGTAGAGGTCGAGCACGATGATGACGATGTCGAGAACGGCACGCATGGCTTTTAAAGACTCTGACTTTTGAAAATTCTGGCTGCGGTCGGGATTGACGCCTGCTGCTAGATATCGGTTCCCCCCGGTCCAAACAAGGGAAGTCGGTGCCGGGATGGCTAAAACCGGGTTACACCCGTCCTTGACTTGACCTTGGCGGGGACTTAAATGGCGCCCGGTTGTCGGCCGCATTGACCAGAGCGGCCTACAAAAGGGGCCATAGCTCAGCTGGGAGAGCGCGTCGTTCGCAATGACGAGGTCGGCGGTTCGATCCCGCCTGGCTCCACCACGCTTCGCCCTTCGGGCTACGCGTGGCGCAGCCGCGCGGAGCTCGAGGGGCGAAGCGTGGTGTCCGGCGTAGCCCGCAGGGCGAAGACGGACTGCCCCTTAAGCTTCCCTACTTCCCCGTAAACCTTGGCGGCCGCTTCTCCATGAAGCTCGCGACTCCCTCCCGGAAATCGCTGCCGTTCAGCGCCACCATCATGTCCCGATTGGCTTCGATCGTCGCCTCCGCCAGCGTCTGGAACGGCACCTCGTAGAGCTGCCGCTTGATCACGGCCATCGCGCTCGGCGAGACGAAATCGGCGAGGTCGCGCGCATAGGCATAGGTCTCCTCGCGCAGCTTCTCGGGCGAGCAGAGCCGATTCACCAGCCCCATCCGCAGCGCCTCGTCACTCGAAACGCGGCGCGCCGAGAGCAACAGATCCATCGCGTTGGCGTGGCCGACGATTCGCGGCAGCATCCAGCTGATGCCGTGCTCGGCGATCAGACCACGCCGGGCGAAGGCGGTGGTGAACACGGTGTTGTCGGCGGCAAAGCGCAGGTCGCAATAGAGCGCGTGGACGAGGCCGATGCCGGCGGTCGCTCCATTGAGCATGGCGATGACAGGCTTTCCGATCGACGGGTAGAAGCCATAGCGCGTCTGCCAGTCCGGCCGCCGGTTCATGTCGAAGGGCGGCAGGTTCGACGCACGCCTGACATCATCGGGGTCGAGCCCCTTCAATGCGTCCATGTCGGCACCGGCGCAGAAGGCGCGGCCCGCGCCGGTGATCACGATGACGCGGACATTGTCATCGGCGCTCGATGCTTCCATCGCATGGCGCACGTCGCGCTCCATGATCGGCGTCCACGCATTCATGCGATCGGGACGGTTGAGCGTGATGGTCGCGACCTTGTCGCTGACCTCATAGAGAATGTGTTCGTAAGCCATGGTGCTCTCCCTTTGTTTGCCGGCGCAGTTTCGCGCGCGCTCGTTGACATGAGCCTAGCATATCAAGGGATGAGACAAGGGCTTGTGCCAACGGCCTGGGAGGCGCGATCACTCGGCGGCTTGCGCCAGCAACGGCCGACGCGCCAGCCAGCCGTCGATGAATTGATCAAGCCAGGCCCGTTCCGCGGCATCGTAGACGGCACGGTCCGCGAAGTGATGATGCCGCTGCCGCGCGCCGGGCGCGCTGAGACCGTCATAGCCGCGCGTGGTCCAGCAATGCATCATGGCGTAGGTCACGTCAGGATGAAACTGCACGCCGAAAGCGTTGCCGGTGCGGAACGCCTGCACCGGAAAATCATCGCCTTCGGCAAGCAGTTCAGCGCCAACCGGTAGCTCGAAGCCTTCGCGATGCCAGTGATAGACCCGTGCCGGCCAATTCGGGCAGAGCCCGTGTCCCGCGGGTGTCGGGCGGATCGGGTAGTAGCCGATCTGGGTCAGCGCATCGGCATGCGGCGCGACGCGGGCTCCTAACTGCTTCGCGAGCATCTGCGCGCCGAGGCAGATGCCGAGGAACGGCCGCTGTTCGCGGAGCGGAATTTCGATCCAGTCGATCTCGCGGCGGATGTAGTCGTCGGGATCATTGGCGCTCATGGGACCGCCGAAGACCACAGCGCCGGCATGCTGGTCGAGGGTCTCAGGCAGCGGATCGCCGAGGCGGGGACGGCGGATGTCGAGGCGGTGGCCAAGGGCGCGCAGCGCATTGCCGACGCGGCCGGGCGTCGAGGATTCCTGATGCAGGATGATCAGAACCGGCAACCGGGTTTCGAAGGCGGCGACATCAGGCGTCCTTCTGGGGAAGGGCACCACATCTGCGCCACCAAATCTGTCCGTCCGGAACGACATGGTCTTTGCGACTGCTATCGGTTCTGACCGCCAGCATAACTAAGCGATCGTTAATTTCGTGTGAGTTTGCGCACACACACTCCCGATAGAAAGCAAGCTCCGGGCCACGACCGACCGAGAGCTCCCTCTAGCGTCTTTGTCTCTGAAACCGGCTGGTGGCGGACAGGATGAAGCCGCGCGGGAAGAAGCGCAGCGCGAATGGCACAATCTTGATGCCCAGACCGGGGAGCACGGCCCGCTTGTTGGCCATCAGGCCGCGATAGGCCTGTCGTGCGACCTCAGCGGCAGGAACATTGAGAAGGGCCGTATCATGTCCGGACCCAACGCCGGCGCGCGCCTGGAATTCGGTGGGCACCGGGCCCGGGCAAAGTACGGTGACGCGAACGCCGTGCGGTGCAAGCTCCGCCCGCAAGGCCTCGGTGAAGGAAATGACATAGGCCTTGGACGCGTAATAGACCGCCATGCCGGGGCCGGGCAGATAGCCGGCGACCGATCCGACGTTGAGAAGGCCACCCTTGTTCCTGATCAGCTGATCGGCAAAGCGCAGCGACAGATCCGTCAGAGCCCGGACATTGACATCCACTATGCCGACCTGCTCGACGCGGTCGCGCTCAATTGCGTCGCCGAACACGCCGAAGCCGGCATTGTTGACGAGATGATCGAGCTCGACGCCTTCGGCAGCGAGTGCGGCGGCGATCTTCTCGCCGGCATCCGCATCCTCAAGATCGCAGGCGATCACGATCGGCTTTTTGCCACCCTTGGCAGCGAGCTCGTTTGCGAGCGCCTCGAGCCGGTCCGCGCGTCGCGCCGTCAGCGCAAGACGGTGTCCGTTCGCGGCGAACACACGCGCTAGCTCCGTGCCGATGCCCGCCGAGGCACCGGTGATCAACGTTACCCGCTCAGTCACGATCGAGATCTCTTGAATTGAAGTTTTTTTGGCGCCGCAATGCTGGAACGAGAGCATAGGCCGTGCGCGACAGGCAAGCGGCGTCCACCGCATAGCCACCTGAGCGGGAAACGGGGAAGCAGGAAAACCCCGTTTTTACAGGGGAAAACCGGAACCAGGGCAGCCCCGAGGCTACATTAAAGTTTCGTCATGTGGTCCGCACAACCGCCAATTGGCGGTATTGGCAGTGATCACCCGCCGACCGCGCTGTCCTTGACCTGACCACCGGCACGATCTGCGACCGCGTGCTTCAGGTCGATCCGGTCGCGTTGCGAAATCCCGAGCAGGTCGGAGGCACGCCAGACCACATTATCCTCGAACTCGGTAACCTGGCCATCGGCATAGACCAGCTCCCACATCATCTGGACGACCCGCTTGCGGCCCTCTTCGTCGAGCGAGCGCATCATGATGCTGGTGAAGTGATAGAGGTCGACCGCCTCGCCCTCGACCTCCGTCGCATCCGCGATCAGACGATCCGCGGTGCCGCGATCGAGCCCAAAGTGGCTTTCGATCAGGCTGTGCAATTTGCGCTGCTCGGCAGCCGTCGGCTGGCCGTCCAGCGAGATCACATGAACCAGCAGCGCGGTCGCCGCCAGCCGGTAATCACCGTCACCGAAAGCGCGGTCCTGGGCATGGGGAGCAACAATGTCGGCGATGAATTGGCGCAGGCCGTCGAGCATAAGGTCCTACCGAAATCGATGAAGCCGCGGAGCGCGACCGCTACCAGCATTATATGAGTAGGAAATTCAACCGGCGCAACGTGCGTCAGTTCCGCGCGTCGCATTACGTTTCGGCAATCTGAGTCTGTGATTTTGGAGTAGGGCAAGGCAAGTGCGCACATGTGGTCCCGGCGAAGGCCGGGACCCATAACCACAGGCTGCGGTTTGGCGAAGGCTTTGGTAACGACCATCCAGCCTGTTTCGGAAATCACGCGGTATGGTCCCGGCCTTCGCCGGGACGACACCAGTCACGGTATCTCGTACACCACCATCTTGTCGGCGATGCCGCGCAGTGCGGCCTGCTTCTGGATCGGCCTGATTTCGCGCTGCTTGAGGACTTCGGCAACCGCCGGCGCATCCAGCACCGGGCCGGTGATGTGAATCTCCTGCGCGGTCGAGAGGCTCTGCACGCGGGCGGCGATGTTGACGGTCTGGCCGAAATAATCCTGCCGCTCGTTCAGCATCACCGCGAGGCACGGACCTTCGTGGATGCCGATCTTGACGATGAGATCGGCAGTACCGCGCTTTTTGTTGAGCTCGTCCATCGCCGCGCGCATCCGCAAACCCGCTGCGATCGCATGCTCGGGACGGACGAAGGTCGCCATCACGGCGTCGCCGATGGTCTTCACCACCGCGCCTTTCTCGGAGGAGATGATCTCGAGCAGCGCATGGAAATGCGCGCGCACGAGGTCGAAGGCGGCAAGATCGCCGACGCGCTCATAGAGCGCGGTCGATCCCTTCAGATCGGTGAACAGGAAGGTCAGCGAGGTGATCTGGAGCCGCTGGTCGAGACTGAGATTGTCCGCCTTGAACACATCACGAAACGTCTGGTTCGACAGCATCCGCTTGGCGGTCAGGAACGGCTTGCGCTTGCCGATGAGGTGATGGAGCGCCTCGGCCGCGATGAACACCGACGGCAGCACGCGTACGCCGGCCTGGTTCTCCAGCGACAGCCGCAGCGGGCCCGGCCGCATGGTCGTGGTTCCCGTCGGCGCCTGCACCCTGTTGTACATGATGGCGAGCTGCTGACGGTCCTTGGTGGGCTCGCCCTGCACGTCGATGAAATGCGCCGCGTGCGTCACCGGTTCGAAGATGATGATGAAATCGTCCGGCAGTTGCAGCGACATGGTCGCCTTCTCGCCGGCCGGGAGCTCCATCGTGTCCAGCGTCACCTCGTTGGCGAGCGTCGCAAACGATTCCTTGTTGAAGTCGACGCCGGAACTCCAGAACACCTGCTTGAAGTACTCCCACACCGGAAGCGTATCGGGATCATGCGCCGCAATGCGCCGGACACGTGAATTGACGGTGAAGGAGACTTCGACCTGATCATCGACGGAGGCCTTGTAGCCGCAGGCGCACAGCGCACAATGATAATCGTCTGGCTTGAGCGCCTTCAGGGTCGAGTGCGCACCCAACACGCCGCCGCAGCCCGGGCACAGCACATTCCAGCCCAGATCGAACAGGCCGAGCCGCGCCGAATGCAGGAATGCCGAGATCGCGTGCTCTTCATCGAGACCGTGCTGCTTCGCGAAATCGAGGACATTGACGCGGTTGAGCTCGTGATCTTCGCCGTCCTCGATGAGGCGCGCGATCGCATCGACCACTTTCGAATCGGCGGTCTGCTTCAGAACGGAAAACTGGGCCTGGATATCGCTCATGGCGCAACTCTATCTGGAGTGGATCACGCCGTCGGCCAGGCGAACGCCTGTCACCGACGCGTGATGCGGAACAGCGGCGAACGGTCCGGCTGGGTCGTGACGACACCGAGCGGAATGACAGGGCCGGTATCGGCAAGCTCGACACGGAACGCACCGATCAGCCGGGCCAGCGCCAGCACGGATTCGGCTTGCGCGAAGGGGGCGCCGACGCAGACGCGCGGACCAGCGCCAAAGGGCAGATACGCGAATCGATCGGGCGCTTCCGTGGACATGAAGCGTTTTGGAATGAACGCGTTCGGCTGATCCCACAGCTTCTCGTGCCGGTGCAGCAGCCACGGTGCGATCATGATGATGTCGCCCTTGCCGATGGCGACGCCGGCCGCGTTGTCCTTCTCGCGCGCGGCCCGGGCGATCAGGAAGGCCGGCGGATAAAGCCGCATGGTCTCCTCGATCACGGCGCGGGTGAACTTCTGCCGATCGATGTCGGCCATGCTGTCGAGGTGCTCGCCGCGGGTCTCGGAGGCGATCTCCTCCTGCGTATCGGGATCGAGCGCGAGCAGATAGAGCGCCCAGAACAGCGCGGTCGCCGTGGTCTCGTGACCCGCGAGGATCATAGTCGCGACTTCGTCGACCAGTTGTTCGTCCGAAAAGCCCTTGCCGGTTTCAGGGTCACGCGCCTCGTCCATGAGATCGAAAAGATCGCGCGGCGGCGCGCCGTCTTTCTTGCCCCTCTCACGCCGCTCGGCGATCAGCATCGCGACGAATTCGGTCCAGCGCTTGCGGAAACGGGCGCGGGCAAAATCCATCGGACTCGGCCAGGACAGCGGCAGCACCATGTCGAGCAAGTACGGCCGTCCGAGTCGGGCTCCATACTCCATGACGAAGTTGCGCAAGGTCGGACCATGCCGGTCCATGCCGAACGAGAACATGGTGCGGCCGGCGATCTCCAGCGTCATGCGCTGCATGATCTCGCGCAGATCGACCGGCTCGCTCGTTCGCCCGTCGAGCTTTGCGATGGTCTCGTCGAGCACCGCCGTCATGTGCGGAACGAGATTTGCTGTCGCACGCGGCGTGAACGCCGGCGCGAGGGTGCGGCGCTGAAACGTCCACGAATGGCCCTCCGCAATCAGAAGACCGTCGCCGAGCACGGGACGAAGCATGCGGATGCCCGCCGGAGTACGCGAATAATTCTCGTAATTGCTGAGCAGGACATGCCGGATCGCATCCGGCCGGTTCAGGATGAAGCTGTTGCGGAAGAAGAAGCGGCCCTCAATGACGTCTTCCTCATAGGCGCGCTGCCCCCAGGTCGCGATCATATTCCGCTTGATCACGGCAAGCCGGCCGAGGAACGACATGTCGTCGGGCGCTCGCGGCGGCGTCGGAGGGACGATGGGCCGACGCACGCTGGCGATGTTCATGGCTCTCTCCCGGAGGGGTGGCGCAGGCAGTTAGCTAGTAAGTCAGCTCGGCAATCGCAATCCTGTTCTCGGAGGCAGGCCAGGCGCGTGCCACAATTCGTTCTTCGTTGAATTCGGCCACGATGTTACGCCCGACCTCGCCGGCCGGAAGGCGCAGTGTTGCTGTCGAATCCGTGGGCACACCCGATTTGACGTCCGCCGGCTCCTTGCCGTCGAGCAGCACCACGTCCCGCGGCAGGCCGAAATAGCCGCGCGGACGCGACATGATCACGACGGCCCCGGCGTCCTTGTCCGCGGGACCGAGCGGGCGCGCGGCGCGCAGGTGAACGACGTCGGACGAGCGCGGGAAGGGCGAGCGGTAGATGTGCGTCGTCGGCGCATCCGGCGCTGCGAGGGCGAATTCGAGCGACCAGGAAGGTTCGACCTGCGCCGGTCCCCAGCGGCCGTCGGCGCCGGTCTTCGCGCTGTGCACGGCGCTGCCCTTGCGCTCACCGGTTTCAGGATCAACCCGAAAGATATCGACGGTTGCACCGGCCACCGGCCGATTGGTCGGCGCACCGCCCGGTGTGCCCGTCACGAGGCCGCTCAGCCTGACGCTCTGCTCCGGCACAATCGAGATTCGCGCGGGCTCGCGGCCGGCAATGAACTTATAGATCTCGCGGAAGGCTCGGGGGTGAAACGCCACCTCGCGATGATCGAGTGCGCCCAGCACGAGGTTGGTGGCCCCCTTCAACTCCGGACCTTCGACGCTGACGCCGGTCGGCGTGCCGGGCTTGCCGATGAAGCGGCCATCGGCCTGCGCGTATTTGTCCATGCCGTCGCTGCGCAAGGTCAGGAAGGCAACACCCGGCGTCACCTCACTCTCGCCCTCGTTCAGGCCGAGCAGGAACGCGCCGCGGCCGTTGAACTCGCTGTTGGGCTGGTCGTCAGTCGCGAACACGCCGTGATTGGGCGTGCCGCACAGCACGGCGTGGCTGACATCGCCGGCGCCGCCGTTCTTGATGACGTTGCGGATGGCATAGCCGCCGCGCGAGCTGCCGACCAGCGCCACGCGGGCGGCGCCGGTGCTGCGCTTCAATTCGGCTATGGCGGCGGCGAGCTCGCGGCGCTGGTCCTCGGTCGAGGAGCGGCCCGCCTGCTCGACCTTGTCGTCACTTCGCGCATTGGGATCGTTGAAATTGATCGCATGCATGCGATCGCGCGCAATGCCGTTGGATTCCATCCGCCACAAGGTCGTCATCCAGAGCGCGTCGTAGTCGCCATTGCCGTGGACGAACAGGATTGGCGGCACCTCGCTCGGCGCAGTGGGTGCGGATTGAGCCAATGCGCCCGTGCGCAAGCTCGCAATTGCGAAGGGCAAGCTGCCGGCACCTTGCAAGATCATCCGTCGTGACAGCTTCATCTGTTCCTCCCCGGCAAAAGCATCTCTGTGCACCGCTTATACCGGCCTAACCACTGGACAGCGAAGGACTTTCGCGGGCATCACTGAACTTGCCGAAATCGCCCAAAGACCACGCCGACGCCACTTCTGCCAGCCCATTTGGAAGGGGATATGACCGAGCAGACGAACCGTCAGAAAATTGACGCCGACGGCATCATGGCGCCGCTACGGTACACCGTGTTCCGGCGCATCTGGCTCGCCAGCCTGCTCTCCAATCTCGGCCTGCTGATCCAGGGCGTGGGCGCCGCCTGGGCGATGACGCAGATGGCGGCCTCGGCGGACAAGGTGGCGCTGGTACAGACCGCCCTGATGCTGCCGATCATGCTGATCTCGATGCCGGCGGGCGCCATCGCCGACATGTATGACCGCCGTATCGTCACCCTGATCGCGCTCATGATCGCGCTGACTGGCGCGACCGCACTCACGGTCCTGGCCTGGCTCAACTTCATTTCCCCGGAAACGCTGCTCGCCTTCTGCTTCGTCGTCGGCAGCGGCAACGCACTGTTCGGTCCGGCCTGGCAGTCCTCGGTCAGCGAGCAGGTGCCGCCCGATGCACTGCCGTCAGCCGTCGCGCTGAACGGCATCAGCTACAACATCGCCCGCAGCTTCGGCCCTGCGGTCGGCGGTGTCATCGTCGCCGCACTCGGTGCTGTCGCGGCGTTCGCGTGTAACGCGATCCTCTATTTGCCGCTGTTGGTGGTGCTGCTGCTCTGGCGGCGCAACACCGAACCCTCGCGCCTGCCGCGGGAGAAGCTCAACCGCGCCATGGTATCGGGCTTCCGCTACATCACCAATTCGCCGCCGATCAAGATCGTGCTGTTGCGCACGCTGGTGATGGGCCTGATTGGCGGTGCCATCATGGCGTTGATGCCGCTGGTCGCACGTGATCTGCTGCATGGCGGCGCGCAAACCTACGGCATCATGCTCGGCGCCTTCGGAATGGGCGCTGTGATCGGCGCGCTCAACATCCACGAATTGCGCAAGCGCATGAGCGGCGAAGCCGCGATCCGCGCCTGCACCATCTCGATGGCGTTTGCGATGGCCGCTCTCGCCGTGAGCACCGAGCCGGTGCTGACCGCGGCTGCGCTGGTGCTCGCCGGCGCGGTCTGGATGGCCGCCATCGCGCTGTTCAATATCGGCGTGCAGCTCTCGGCGCCGCGCTGGGTCGCCGGCCGCTCGCTCGCGGCGTTTCAGGCTTCGATTTCCGGCGGCATCGCGATCGGCGCCTGGGGTTGGGGCCATCTCACCGACTATGCCGGCGTCGAGGTAGCGCTGCTGACGGCCGCCGGCCTGATGCTGATCTCGCCGGTGCTCGGGATCTGGCTCACGATGCCGCGCGTCGGCGCCCGCAACGAAGACGCCGATCTGCTGGCCGATCCGGAAGTCAAACTGTCGCTCACGGCGCGCAGCGGGCCGCTGGTGGTCGAGATCGAATACCGCGTCGCCCAAGAGAACGCCCGCGCCTTTCACAACGTGATGCAGGACGTGCAGCTCTCTCGCCAGCGCAACGGCGCCTATGGCTGGTCGATCGCGCGCGACATCGCCGATCCCGAATTGTGGACCGAGCGCTATCATTGCCCGACTTGGCTCGACTATCTGCGCCAGCGCAACCGCTCGACCCAGTCCGAACGCGCGCTGCATCAGGAGGCGATCGATTTCCACATCGGCCCGGATCCGGTGCGGATCCGCCGCATGCTCGAGCGTCCGTTCGGCTCAGTGCGCTGGAAAGAGGAGACGCCGGACCAGGCAGCAAGTGAGGTGCTGCCCGTGGTCGCCACTGCGGCGGGAAGCAGCACTTAGGTTTTGCGAGTCCGTAGCGACGTCTTACTGCCCGTGATCCGTCAGCACCTTGTCGCAGCCCTTGGTGAGCCGCGTACGGTTCTGCTTGAGGCAGGCGAGCACGGCGCCATCGCCATTGTTCATCACCGGACGGCAGAAGCGCGTGACGTCGCGCGCGCAGGCGTCGTGACCGGGCTGCTGCGCTGACGCAGCCGATGCAAACAGGATCAATGGAATGATGCAAAGAAATCTGGTCATCGCGTAATGCCTCTTACCCGGAAGATGTGCGGGCGAAGCTAGAGCGACGATCCCGAAGCCGCAACGGCTTTATTGGCAGACGGGCTTGCGCCGCCGCGGCGCTCCGGCATCACGCCGGGGCACATCGCGAGGGGAGCTAACCGACGCAACGACGCTATCGTTGCTGTTACTGACCGACTCTTATTGACTGTCCCGGGCGTCAGCGACCTTGCGTGACGCGCCGCCCTTGGCGAGATCCTTGTCCATCACCGCACGGCAACCGGCGCTCAGATCCGAACGATGCTTCATCATGCACGCCGTGATCTTCGGGATGTTCGGGATTTCCGACGAGCACAGGCGGAAAGCGTCGCCGGTGCACTGCTGCTGCGCTTCGGACGAGAAGGCGAAGCTCGAGCCGGTCGAGGCGATCGAGAGGATGGCGGCAAAGCCCAGAGCCAGGCTGACGTCGCGGATCTTGCTACTTAAGGACTTGATGTTCAGCGAGTTGGTCATTTGAAGCTCCCATTGGCACCGCGGAAGCGGGCCCGCCGTTGTTGATGGGATTGACCATGCTCCAGCAAAACAGTTCCGACTGTGATGACGGTCACGGGAGGCTCACCCTCTGTGACCTCGGTCACGCTGGCGCACCTCGCTGAAATTCCTTCGTATCCGCTGTCGTGTTGGTGTCACGTTAACTGTTCCTTCGCATTAATGGCTCGTCGAGCGGGAAATTCCGCCGGTTTGGTTGCGTAATTGGAAAGAATGGCGATGCGTAATGCGTTGGGCCTGATGCTGGCCAGTGTAGTTGCGGCGGTCGTGATTGCCGCCGGCGGTTGGTTTTATTATTCCTCGCGCGCCGACCAGGCCGCTCCCAAGACGATTGCCGCCCGTGCCGCCGATCCATTGCCGGCACAGGCGAAGCTCGCCGCCAAGGACGACGTCGCGACCACGGCCGCGATCGCGGCCAAGCCGGCGGCAGCAGCCCCGGCGCCCGCACCCGCGCCGATGCCGGTTCAGCAGAAATCGACCTGCGCCAATCCCAACGCGCTCGGCGTCTCCCGCGTGGTCGAGATCGACACCACCGGCGGTCCGGGCTTCGGCTTCGATCATTTCAAGCAGTTCGACTTCCTCACCGACAAGGAGGTCGTGCTGACGTTCGACGACGGCCCCTGGCCGGTCAACACGCCCGCCGTACTGAAGGCGCTCGCGGACGAATGCGCCAAGGGCCTGTTCTTCTCGGTCGGCAAGCATGCGACCTACCACCCGGAGATCCTGCGCCAGGTGCTGGCCCAGGGCCATACGGTCGGCACGCACACCTGGTCGCACGTCAATCTGAACGGCAAGAAGATGACCGAGCAGATGGCCAAGGACGAGGTCGAAAAGGGCATTAGCGCGGTGAAATACGCGCTCGGCACCAACCCGGCGCCGTTCTTCCGCTTCCCGCAGCTCCAGCACAATCCGGCGATCGTGAGCTATTTCGGCACCCGAAACGTCGCGATGTTCTCGACGGATATCGACTCCTTCGATTTCAGGAAGGGCGCCACGCCGGAGAAGATCATCGAGACCGTGATGACCAGGCTCGACAAGCTCGGCAAGGGCATCATCCTGATGCACGACTTCCAGAAGCACACCGGCGAAGCCATGCCCGCGCTGCTCGCGCGGCTGAAGGCCGGCGGCTACAAGATCGTGCAGATGAAGGCCAAGACGACCCTCCAGTCGCTGCCGGAATATGACGAGGCGCTGCTGAAGGACCTAAAGGTGCCGACCTCGAGCGCGCGTCCGATCGGGAGCGTGGTGCAGACGGTTTCGCAGTAACGCGCCCGATCAGATTCAAAACTCTCGCGTGATGGCCGGGCTTGTCCCGGCCATATCCTTTTGAGAGCGGGCATCTTACCAGTAGATGCCATGGCGATGCAGCTCGCTGATGATGCGGCCTTCGGTCCAGCTGCGCTTGTGCTTCGGCTTGTCTGCCTTGGCCGTTGTCTTCGCGGCGGGTTGCGTCGTCGTCGCGGGCGCTGAGGCCGTCGTGGTCGTGGGTGTGGCAACCGCCGCGGGCGCATTGAGCGACACCGCCGGCGGGCGATCGAGATATTTCGGAGCTTCGGCGGCAGGCGCTGCTTCGCTCACCTGCGTCGGCGCGGCGGCAAGCGCCGGCGCCGTTTGCTGAACCGAAGCCGGCTCGCTCACCGCGGACAGCGACAGGCTGCGCGGGCCTCCGGCCTGGGCAGAGGCAGAGACCAGCACCATGGCGGTCACCAGAATGATCTTGCGCATATGAAATCTCCCCGTGTTTGGCGTGAGCTGGACACTAGGGGAGCCGCGATCGAGGTAATGTGATGCGAATCACGCCGGCGGCATCCCTCGCATCTGTTCATTGGCTAGCGGCGAACGCTCAGCTCCCGGATCGCAAAACCGAGGTCGCGGGGATCGCCCGGAAAATGCGTGACGGCATTGGTGTCCAGCTCGACCACGAGCGTTTCGTCGCCTGCAAACTGATCGAGGGGAAATGACAACGGGCCTGCGGGCACGACGCCTTTGTAGATCTCACGCCCATTGATCTTGACCAGGAACTCGTTTCCGCAGATCGGCATGGGCCACAATTCGAGCTTCAACGTGCGCGCCGGCATCACAGGCTTGTTCGGAATCTCGAGACGCCCGCTCGGTGATGCCCATTGCAGCGCACCCCCTGGGGTGATTTCCTTGCCGAAAAGACCGCGCGTTGCGATCCCCGGCGGGGCTTCCGTGCCGACCTCAAGCTCATTGCGCTGCCCATCCATGAATTCGCGCGAAGACCGGTCTGTGGCCACGGATATCAGCCGCTGCCCCGGATTGGCAGTGAGCCGCCCGGACGCCACCAGACAGTCGAACTTTTCAAAACCTTCGGGAAAATACGGCCGCCCCGCCGTGTCGGGCCAGGACATGATTCGCGGCGCCGCCCAGGGCACCCGAAGCTCCGCTGCGAGCCGGCGCAACAAATTGTGCATCATCGGATTCGCAACATCGATGACGAGTGCGTTGCAGCTCTTGATGTCCGCCGACAAGCGATTGTAGTCCCAGTCGAGAGACGTCGCCTTTTGCGCGTTGACCTGCGCGGCGGCGGTCGGAAGCCCCGGAAGACTTGCGCCCACCGCTTGCATCACCAGCAGCGGCCGCAACATGCCAAGGCCGAGGTGAACAGCCACGACGACGACAACGGCGGCGACGGCGCCCGGATTCCACCGATTCGCAGCCAAGGGAACCAAGCGCGCCAAGGGAGCAATGACAAGCGTGAAGAGCATCGGCGTCGCCATGGCCAGGCCCTTGCCCGCGGCCCAACCATGACCGGCCGCGAGAATGGCAATCGGCATGAGGCGTCCGGCAAGGCTGCCTGCCAGGAGCCGCGCGACGCTTCCGTCCGGCTCGGCGCGCCAGATCGTCCACGCGGTTCTTGCGATGCCCCTCAACAGCACGAACAGAAAGCCATAGAGCAGCAATTTCCACGCAACCGCCACCGCGGCGGGCCAACCCGCCGACGGCAGCACCGCATAGAGGCCGAGACCCGCAAGCGCGGATTCGACGGGCAATGAGAACCAGGCGTTCGCCAGTTCTCCGATACGACTGTCGGGGCTGCCGATGACATCGAGAAAGTTCGCGTCACTGCCGAACAGGTAGCGCTGATAGTATTTCCACCAGTCGGGCGGGTTGATCGCTGCATGACTCAGCTGGCGGACGACATAGGCAACCGTGCCGGACCAGAGCGGGATGCACGCGAGCAGCGATATTCCCACACCTGCCCCCAGGCCTGACGCAGCCACGGGCAAGGCCTTGCGCGAGGCGCGATGCCAGCAGCCCATCGCGGCCGCAACCGCTGCGGCGAGACCGTAGATCGTCAGCGATTCCGGATAGAGAAAGAACGCGCCGGTCATCAACGCCGCAAAGACCGCTCCCAACCGCATGATCGAGCTGGGCATTTGCCCAAAGCGATTGCGATCGAAGGCGAACGCCACGAATGCGAGCAGAAGCAGGAAGATCGGCTGCGTCGCAAGTTGAGACCAGGCGTTGATATCGAAGACGTACTGTTCGAAGAAGCCGATCGTGAGCGCGACGGCGCACGCAAACGCCAGCCAGCGCCGCATCGAGAGCGCGTTGACAAAGACGAACAGCGCGGCAAACAGCATGTTGAGCTGCATGCCGACCATATACGGATAGGCGCAATCGACGACATCGCCGCGACTGATAGCGGCGATTGCCGCATGGATCATCGACACGGCGCCGCGATAGTCGACGAACTTCAGTGCCATCACTGAAATTGGATTGGAGTTCGGCTCGTCCGCGCCCTGGATGGCCAGGGTTGCGTAGTCGAGCACGCGATACGAGACCGACGATCCCACGTACAACATATGATCGTAGACGTTGGCCTGGAAAACGCGGAAGCGCGCGCCTCCGTCCAGCCGGGAGCAAGACACACCATCGCGATAGCCGCGATCGCTATCGCCATCGCGAGCCATCGTCCGGGCGATGGCTCAGGCCGCCGACGCAGCGCCGGGAAGCGTATTGCAGCGGCAATGACAAGACCGGCGATTGCCATCGCAGGCAACGTCACCCACGGAGCGACGCCGGAGAGATACAGGACCGCGGTACCTGCGGCGAGAAGGCCGAAACCAAGCGGCGGCGCGAGCGCCCAGCAAACTGGTCCGACGGCAGAAGCAGGGAGAACGGAAGACCAATGGCGCCGGACGTCAGCGCGACGAGCCCAACCACCAGGATATCGTGCATGCTGCCTCGCGCCGCCCCGTTGCCTGTAGTTTCGGCCGTCCGGACGCGCTGTCAATCCAAGGCAAATGACCAAAGCGCGCGACACGCGGGCCGCGAAGCATTTGGCTCGTCAGCTTCATGCACTATGATCTGGGATATTTCGACCTGGAGCAGAAAACCCTGCAACGTCTCGACAACGAGGCTGTCACCCATGTCTTAGGTACGTTCCGTTACCCATGTCTTCGGGCCGGACAATCAAGGCGCTGGTGCCGCAAGAGGGATTCGAACCCCCGACCCCGTCATTACGAATGTTGGGGCGGCTAACTTGCTGATATTCCTCTGAATTCGGTCTGGTTGATTTCTTTCCTTGCTTCAGGCACTTACTCGTAGTTTGAATTGCTCTGAATTCCGTCGAATTCTCTTATGCGCTTCTCGCAGCCTTCTCGCGAAAAGAAACAGCACCGCAGCGAACCTCCACATGAAATTCACCGACGCTAGTATCGCCGCCGTCCCGCCGACCGACCGCGAACAGTGGGTGCGGGACGACATGCTCCCGGGCTTCTATCTCCGAGTCCAGCCGAGCGGCGCGAAGTCCTACGCCGTCAAATATAGCCGGCGAGGCAAGAGCCAGACAGTCACGATCGGTCGGGTTGAGACCTGGAATGCATCGCAGGCCCGAACCGAGGCCAAACAACTGCTCGCCGCCGTGAACCGAGGAATAGACCCAGCAGCCGACAGAGCCGCCAGACGCGCCGCTATGAGCCTGCACGAGGTCGCCAAGCTCTGGCTCGGTTTTGATCCAATGGACGAGAAAGCAAAGGCGAAGAAATCCGCGAAGCGGAAGGCGAGCACGCAAGATGGATACGCCCGCGCCCTTCGACTGCACGTCATCCCACGCATCGGCAGCAACGCGCTAGATGACATGAACACGGCGGCAATTGGTCGCGTAGCCAAGGCCCTGCATGAGCGCCCGGCCCAGCGCAACAAAACCCTCCGCGTCCTTTCCAGCCTGTTCACGTGGGCAGGGAAAAACGGCCATTGCAAGAAGGGCCACAATCCGGCGGCGGCAACCGAAGTGGAGCGCGTGGCTGAGGAGGGCAAAGAACGCTTCCTAACCTCCGAGGAATTGACGCGGCTCGGTGCCGCCATCTACCAAGCCGAGACTGTCGGCCTACCGGTGAACTCAGGCGATGACCGCAAGGCGCGACGCGTCATCATCGACCAGTTCGCGGCGGCTGCTATCCGGCTGTTGCTGCTCACCGGCTGTCGATTGCGCGAAATCCTTCATCTCGAATGGTCGCGCATCGATTTCGAGCGTGGCGTAATCAACCTTTCCGAAGCCAAGCGCGGTCGCCGGCCTGTCATCCTGAATGCGCCTGCTTTGCAGATCCTAAGCGAGCTTCCCCGCATCGGCCGGTTCGTCATCGCCTCCACGGTGGAAGGCAAGCCGCGCGCCGACATCAAGCGTGCATGGCAGCGAGTTCGCGAAGCCGCAGGTCTCGGCGATGTCCGAGGCCACGACCTGCGACACACAGCCGGGGCGGTCTCGGCAAGCTCGGGCTTTGGGTTGCAAATTACAGGCGCCTTGCTCGGTCATAAATCGGTACAGGCCACGCAGCGTTACGCCCACCTTGCCGATGACCCGCTGCGACGCGCCGCCGAACGTGTGGGCTCTGAGATTGCGAGCCGCATTGGTGTCGGTCGTGCCGACGCGGGTGAGGGCGGCGACGCCGAAATCGTCGAACTGAAACGGGGCAGCCGGTGAGCAAGCGTCCTCCCGCAACGATGGCGCAGCGTCCCGAGCGCAAACCCGCTGGAAGGCGCCGACTATTCGTTGAACCTGGTCTGATAGACGTGAACGCACCGCTGCCCGATGCCATCCTTGTTACGCAGGAGACGCTCCAGCTATTGCGCACGCTGCCACAGGCGGAAGCGGCCCAGCTGCTAGGACATATCATCATGGCCGCCGAGCACGACGGTGCCCTCAATCCGAGCTCCACCGAGACGCGGCTGGTTCGGGCGCATAAGCGGGTCATGAGGCTTGAGGCTGACCCACCACATCACGAGGACGAAGCGGCGGCGCGGCAGTATCGACGTGACCGGAAGACGCTTGGCCTCGACGCGCGCCCTGAGGGGAGGCCGCCGAAAACCTGACCGAAAACCGGACATAGCGTCCGCGAAGTTTGTCCTGATAGCTGATTATCGTACGCGCTATGCCGTAGCCCTCGCAACTACTTATGAGGGTTTTTCCTATGACTGCATTGGATTGGATGACGGGCGACGGCGCGTCGAGTTATCTCGGCGTTTCCCCCGCAGCGCTGGCAAAGTGGCGCATTTCCGGCGAAGGGCCGAAGTTTGCGCGAATTGGCAAGCGCGTCCGTTATCACCGCGATGACCTGGATGCCTGGATGCTGGGCCAGCGCGTGAATTCCACGGCCGAAAATCCATCTGCCCGTCGCCCGAACGCTGGCCGCAAGAAGGCGGTGGCGTGATGCCGGACCCGCTGCTGAAGGCCGCCGAGCAACCACCGGACCACAACGCGCTCCTTGCGCATCTCAAAGCCGAGAACGCCGCCTTAAAGGCAAAGTTGGCAAGAGTTGCCCAGGACATCCGCAAAGTGTTTGGCATCGCCGAAGACGTGCCGCATGCCGTCATACCTACCGTGGTCGCGCGGGCGAGGACGTCAAAACTCGATAGATTGGGGAAGCAGCCCACTACGTTGAGCACGCGTGTGCTCGCAAAAGGTGCCGAGCAATCCCCCTTCAAGTCCTACATCGAAATGGGACTTAGACTGTTCTTAGCAGATCATCCTGACACGGCTTGGCAAGCCGGTTATCTAGCGTGCCTAATCGAATTGGGAGAAGAGTTGAAGGTCGATAGAACAATTCTCGAAGCCACGAGAACAATTCTACACAAAACCAGCGTAGAGCACCTATGAGCGACCTGAGCAATACGTCAGGCAGGCGTGAAGCACTGGCTGCACAGATGCAAAATTTCAGCTTCTCCGACGAACAGTTACGCGACTTCATTGCAAACCCCAGGGCCGGGTACAGCGGTTGCAGCCCTGGGGAGGCAAGCGAGATCGCAAGGATCGTGCTGGCCGAGCGCGAAGCCAAGGAAGCAGCTCGGAAGGCTTTGCCAATTACCCCATGGCACTCAGCAGTCTCGTTCAGCAATCCACGAGAGCACAAGAAAATAGTCGTCACGTTTGCTGAAGACGCCAAGTCTTGCGGCGCTAAGAGATATATTTTCAATCCTGACGGCTCGGTTTCGAAAGTCACGCACGCGACATCCTCCGGCAAGATGCTTGTGACAGAAAGCAATGTGGTAGAGACAGCAACCATCGCACAACCTAGCATGTACGTTGTTTGCTCGGTACCAAAAGGCAAGCAGGTGAGCACCGACGTTCGTCCTGGATCCCTGCTGGAATACGGCATGGAGAGCTCAGGTGCAGCGCTCACGCGCACTGGTAAGCACTTTGAATTCCGCCCCGGTATCGCCGGACTGATGGTCTGCGACCTGGACCCGAAGAGTGCTGAGGAGTGCATCCCGCCGCTGGAATACAAGGATCCGACCGCCTATTGGAGTGCACTTGTGGGTGTCTGCCCAGCGTTGGCGGGCGCGGATGCAGTGTCTCATCCTTCGGGCTCGCACGGCGATCTGACCGAAGTGGCCAGTGGCAAAGTCGTGAGGCGCTCGTTTGGGACTCACGTCCGTTTTGCAGTCAAGGACCAGGAGGACATCCCGCGCGCACTTAAGACACTGCACGAGCGCGCAATGCTGGCCGGTCACCTTCACGCCTTTGTCGACAACGCAGGAATCGTCCATCCGCGCTCGATTTTAGATAGCCAGTTAGGCGCTGTCGCCCGGCCCGTGTTCTCCTGTCCGGCAGTCGTTCCCCAAGGTTATGAGCTCCGCAATCGCCCGACGCTAGTGCACCACTATGGCGACTACCTCGACACGAAAACGGCGATCCCAGAGCTGACGCCGGAAGAGCGCAAGAAGCTCTACATGAAGATTGAGGAGCTGAAAGATACACCGACGGTGAAGGCTCTAAGTGAGAAGCGCCGCACCGAATTTCTCGCGAAGCATCCCGAGTGGTCGCGGTCCGTCAATTCGGTTGGCCGTTCGAGGGAAGGCTATCCAACGTTTCTGCTCACTGGCGAGGAGAAGATTGAATTGTCAGGCGTCGGCGTGATGTCGGCGCGAGAGCTGGTCAACCGTTACAAACCGCTGACCAAGGGCGAAAAGGTCAAGCTTCGGTGCCGCGACCCTTTGGATCCCAATTACGGGGGCGACAGTATCGCAATCGTTTACGAGGACATTATCTTTTCGTGGGCGCACCACGGGCGCGTGTTCCGCCTACCTAGCGAAGAGCCAGCGCATAGCGCTAAGGACTTCAGCCGGGAGATTGATGCTCGCCTCTGGTCGAAGATGATGGCTGCTCTGGAGGGCACCGATGAGGGCGCCGCCTACGGTGCCGCTGCCGCCGCGCTCTCCTACCGTTACGCCTTAGTGCGCATCGGCCCGGCCGTGCATGTGCTGGACCGCAAGCACCTCCACGAAATCCCAGGCTCCGGCGGCCTCCTCAAGAAAGAAGCGTTTTTCGACTTGCACGCCGCCTTAAAATTCGAGTTGCCTGGCCTCAAGCCGGTCGGCATGGCGCGGTGGTGGTACGCCTCCGACCACCGCCACGCCTATGATAGCATCGTGCTCGCCCCCGAGGGCAGACGCGCCAAAGGCCAGGCCGCGCTGGCTAACATGTTCAACCTCTGGCGGGGGTATTCATGCGAGCCGTGCGAGCAGGGTAGCTGCGAGAAATTCAAAGACTACTTGCTTCGTATCGTTTGCAACAGCGACCAGCAGGGCTTGATGTGGCTCTGGCGCTGGATGGCGCAGCTCGTGCAACGCCCATGGGATAAATCTGGGGTGGTTGTTGCGCTGACGGGGCCCCAGGGGGCGGGCAAGTCGACGCTTGGCGAGGTTGTCGGCTCGCTTTTCAACGAGGCTCACTTTGCCCAGACCGACAACATTGAGGAGCTTATTGGGCAGTTCAACTCCCGAACCTCAGGCAAGGTCGTGGTGCTGCTCGACGAAGCCTTCTGGACTGGGGACAAGCGCCTCACTGGCAAAGTCAAAAACCGCATCTCGGCCAAGACTGAGCGCATGGAGAGCAAGGGCGTGGACAGCGTAACCGTGGACAGTTTTGCCCGCTACATTCTCACGTCTAACGACGACCACGTCGTCAATGCGGAGATTAGCGACCGCCGGAACACGGTATTCAAAGTGAGCGATGCGGTGGCCCAGAACCACGCCTATTTCGCAGCGCTTCATGCCGAGTTGGACGGTGGCGGGCGTGCGCGTTTGCTCTGGGAGTTGCTCCGCTTCAACATCGGTGACGGGTTCGTGCGTCCTTACGAGAACGCCGCCCTTGCCGAGCAGAAAGAAGCTAGCATGGACCCGGTGACCGAGTGGTTTTTGGGCTTACTCAAGTCCGGCAACGTGCTCTGGGACGGCGACGGCAACCCGAAAGCGATGGAGTCCACGGCCCTGCATGAAGGGGCGTGCCGCGCTTCGCGCATTATCGGGCAGCATATCAACGCCACGGCTTTTGGCATGCGGCTCCGGAAGGTCACCACCGTCCATCTCCGGCAGGTCACCACTATGGACGGCCGCCGGCCCCGAGTTCTTATGTTCCCGTCGCTCGCAATGGCGCGCGCGGAGTTCTGCCGTAAGACAGGTCTTGCCATCGACTGGGACGCCGGTCGTGTAACCGGCCACATGGTAAAATGGCCTGAAAGCCCGCAATGAACTCGCGGGGACCACGACCGCTCTGCACGACCTCATTTTGAGGGCCTGCGCCTTAAATCGCTCGATTTACAGCGGCTGCACGACTTCACGACCTGCACAACTAAATAGCACTGCCGCTGGAGGGACGCGGCGAGCGGGCCGGCGCGCTGGTCCCGGACCTTTCTTCCAACGCTCAGAAAAGGTTGTGCAGGTCGTGCATGTTGTGATGAGGCAGCAAAATCAAGAACTGCCCAATGCACAACCTCTGACCGGGTGACAGGGACCAACGTGGAAGTCGTGTAAGGGATTAAACCGAGCGCGCGCGTCGTGAAATGCCTGGCCTACCGTCGCGAGGGACGCGGACGCTGGCAACGCTCGCTCAGTGTACTGTGTATTGTGTATTTTTCCAAAACAAGGGAAATATCAACCGCTTAGTGTACACAAACGCGGTACACATCAGGTTCGCGTTTTGTGTAACGTTAACGGTAGGTAAGGGTTGCGGCGCGAGCTCGCGATCAGCTATCGAGGCGGTGACTGCAGGGACTGCGTTACGGCCGCCCTATATGTCGCTCACCGATCAGCGTTCAAGCTTCCTACGCCTTTGTGGTGATCTTAAGAGCTCGGCCGGCTCAACATCCAGCACTCTCGCCAACTTATCAACGATCTTAAGACTGGCGTAAAAAGCTCCCTTTTCTAATTGACTCAAATAGCTGCGGCTAACTTCCGCTTCGTATGCGAGATCGTCTTGCGACAGCCCTTTGGCATGCCGCAGCCGACGCAAGTTAGTCGCAAACACCTCTCGCAGGTCCATGCGAGAAGCGAATCCATCCGTTCAAAATGTGCACCTCGATATATTGAACAAAGCGCCGGATAAGCGTTAAACTGTACTTTGAGGGGAAATCTGGCGGGGCTTTAATGCTTAGGGTAGTTCGCGCAGCGATTGTTAGTGCATTGCTCGTGATGTCGGGAGCTTCCCATGCTGAGCGGCTGTACTGCAGAGCCAACGGTCTGACAGCAACGCAGCTGGGCGCCGACAGCGTGGAAGTGTGCACGGCAAATCGTGCCAAGTGCGTTTTTATTCACTTCAAAGTGCTTGAACGAAGACCGGACGGCGTCACGCTTTGGTGGGGCGGCTATGACGCTCCACGTGATTTCTCGACGGTTGTACTCAACACCTTCGCGAACAGACATGAAGCAATTATGTCGGGCTCCGACGACTCGGGTCTTTGGGGAGCCGGGTCTTGTGCCGGCTGGTTACCCGTGTTCGGCGCCAGACCTTCCGTACCGAAAGACACGTTTGCCGCTGTATCGTGCATCTACATGACCCGTTCAAAGTCCTTACGCGTCGACTATGGCCCTTCGGGCAGCAGCGAAGCCGCTATGATACGGAACAATGAAGAAAAGCCCCGCGTAGCATTGGTGGCTAGGGCCGCTGATGGTTCCTTCGAGCTGGGCGATGGCATATCTGTCGAAGAACGCCGCGGAGTTTCGTTCATGCGCACGCCGGATGGCGATACGGTATCGTGCACCAACCTGCCGAAGCGCGGACCATGAACCATTCGCCCAGTCTAGCCTTCGGTTTAAGCGGTTAACCACGCGGATGATTGTTAGCTCTAGCGCGTCGCGAGGAGGGTCTGCCGTTGGATCTGATGACGTGCGACGCACATTAGAACCTTGACAAAGCACACGCAAAATCGAGTTCTGAGGCCGCCCCGAGAGGGGATGGCGCGCCCGAAACTACTCCTGCGATTCTGGTCTCCCCCGCGATGAGGGAAGCCGGATCGTTGGTTTTGCAGACTTGGCGCGGGGTTTTAGATTCGGAGTCTTTGGCGGAACATGTTTATAGCGCCATGGTCTCAGCCGAAGTACCTCGCTAGCGGTATCATCCGTTTTGGGATCGTAAATTCGGTCCAAGCGTAGGTAAATCATGCCGCAATCTGATTGCATGTCGGACAGTTCGCGGACGTTGAAAAATTCGGTTTCGATGGCCTGCATAGATTTGGTGGTAAGAACGTTTGTCACGGTGAGTGTGCCGAAGGCAAAATGAGAGCTTCGATGAACCAGGCTGTGGCGGCGCTTGCCGATCATGCCTAATTGTCGAAGACACTCGTCTATGTTCGATTGGGCTTCCTCGGTTAATTTATCTATTCTCATAAACTGCCGAACGGTGTCAGATAAGTCGGGAAGACGCATCCCACCGAAAACAATTCTAGCCTTTTCGTCTGTCAGGCCGGACAAGTACCGCGCAAGTAAATGAACGGCGGCTTCAGCAGTTGCGTACGATGTTACGAAACGCCCAACCGCTTCGTAATGTGGTGTATCTGGCCTGATCTCAGGTACGGGATCGGGACGGCTTCCCATCAGTTCGTCAAATAGGCCCATGGCAAAAGCACCTGGCAAGGAAATCGAACTTCACCCCGACGCATGGGAGCGCTTTGAGCGCGCCGCTGGCGCTGTCGCGAAAAGCCGCCGCAACATCCGGTGGCGAAGAAAAGAAAAGCAGCGAAGTCGAAGCGTAAGGCCGCAAAAAAGAAAATCAGACTCTTTACAGAATCAATACGAAACGTAGTGTCTTTTGGCGCTACTAAAAAAGGGACCGCCCCGAAGGGCGGCCCAGTCTAGGCAGTTGTTAGGGGCTTGGTTCGCTAAAAGCGGGGCAAGCCCCGGCAATGTTCGCGAACAAGCTCCCAGCGCCCGAACCTGAAGCGCCGATATTCTCGGACAGCGACCGGTTGGGTCATTGGACACCAAAGCTTCATTTTACTTCTCCATGCCGGGGAGATGGCCCCCGGTTGCCCGGGACACCCTTGCGCCCCGTGGCGGCATACAGAGCCGTGGAGGGTGCGAGGGCGGAGAAGCGTCGAATCATTGGCGCCGTATTACGAGTAGCACTCAGTGCTTCGGCACAGGGGCGGTGAACCACGCACCACTAAGAGCGACTTCACCAAGTGGCTTGCCAGTCTTCGTCCCCACGATTGCTTGCAGTGCATTTTGAGCGTGAGCCACAAGGCCTACAGGATAACTTTCAGCAGATTGGCAGATCATCGTGGCGATCTTTTCAGGGACAGCGTATTCGGCGCGCCCATGGCCGACCAGGAGGGCCGACGAAAGGTCGTTGGCAGCATAGGCTTTACGGATTATCTCGGCCGCAGTGCTCCACTTTTGTTGATCGGAGAGCACCGAGCGAATGGCTGCATTCGAAACCGCCTCCCAGATATCCCGATCCTTTCCTGAATGAGACTTGAACTCTCACATCTTTTTCAAGCAGATCATATCGCTCAGAAATCAGCAGTGCCGAAATCGCTTTTTTTGGGTAGGCTGTAAAAAGCGGAAGCGCTTCTGCATAGGATATGTGAATAAAGGCGCCCACCATCCTACCGAAATAAACCATTTCCCGAGGGCATCCGGTTGTGGCTGCAGCGACATCCAAAACTTAACTGCCTCGTTCACGGGAGGCTCTTACGCCGGAGGCACACGCCAGGCTCGCCTCCACGCCGCCGGCGCCGGATCTCGAAGTCGTGGTCCAGATCCAGACTCGCTTACGCGAGCTTGGCTACTGCGACGCCGGGCCGTCGACGGCCAGCTGGTGCCCAAGGGGCGCACCGAGGCGGCGATCCTCGCTTTCGCCATGAGCCGCTGATCCCGTCAATCGATGACGAGCTGCTCGCCGCGATTGCACGCGCCGAGCCGCGCCAGGCTGCCGATGAGCGCGCGAGCGCGACCACGCAGGATCTGCGCGAGCAGGGCGTCGAACAGGCTCGCCGGGACACGGGTTTGGAGATCGAGCAGGACGCCTACAATCGCGCAAGCTCTTAAACCAAAGTGTCTCAAATAGCGTCGTCGAATCAAGACCCAATGCCGCCGTGTCGAGTGCCGAGGCGCTCTCTCACAGCTGGGGACCAAGGCCCCGTCGCTGGGGCAAGCTCGACATGTGATCTCACGCACGGTTCTAGACAGGAAATCATGAGAAAGGACATAGGGCGACAGGAGGCGAGAAATGAGCAGCGTTTCGAAATACGTCTTCTTCAAACCCCTATCAGGGGGCTATCTCTACCGTACCCCGGGTTTTTGGGTTTTCGGCTCCGGAATACACCTGCTAGTCAATGACAGCCAAAAAGCTGCGATCGTCAAAGCCATAGACTCAGTGCCGTTGCTTCCCATCGTAGCCGGCTCCTGGGTGACCCTCTCCATGCTCTTCGGAACGGCAGCTGTGTGGGCGACCCGATCTCCGTCTCATGGCGCCAGAGAATTGCTCATCGCGACTGCTGTCGTCTTTTCGCTATACGGCGCGTTGCTCATATCTCGACGCGTGCTCCTCACTCGGCTTCAGCCTATCATTGCTGGACTTCCGGAAACGGACGAGCGGATTACGATAGCGGACGTGCGCAAAGCAGCGCCGCCGGTGGTGCTCTCTCCCACTCGGCAACTAATCCTGAAGATTTGTTTCACGCTGATGCCGTTCATTATGGTGGCTCTGGTGATTTCTCGCGCGGTCGATATCCAAGAGGAAACGCAGAAACCTTTGCTACAGGCTTTGTACGATGCAAACGCGAACCCCAGTGGCTTGACGATCATCTTCAACCTTGGAGTTCTTCTGTTTGTTGCATTCCGTTTCGTTCGTCGCGGCTGGCCAGGCGAGAAGCCGTCTTGACGAAAACGAGTTGATCGTCGTCCTGCTCTATTCAACTTCAACTAGACCGAAGCGCTGCCGTCCCTCGATCCGACTGATTGCAGCCAACACGTCGCCGTTCGTGAGGGCGTCCATCAGTTGTTCGACCGTGAAATCCGCACTTCGGGGGTTGCCAGGCACCAGATAGTTGCTCAACACGGAACGGGCCTCCAAGAACGCTGATATCAATGTCTGGATATCTGATCGCTTCGGTACGATTGACGGTGCGTGCTCTTCCTCAATCGGATATTCGACGGCCGCGCCTTCGGGATCGATCTCGCGGAGCCATTCGATGGCAGCGTCACAAGAGGCGAAGACTTTCACGCAATCGTTCTCGACGCTGACATATAGCCAAACCGAATGACTCATGGCGTCGCCTCGCGCTGCTAGTCGATGTTCATGACAACGTTGCCGGGTATCGATGCGTTTAATGCCGCACCATGTCCATGAAGGGTCCTATGGGAATGCTCCCGCCCAGTGATTGTGTTTCGGCATGGAATAAGGACCCCGTTTTCGGGGTGATCGGCATCCAATCGGGACCCCGGGATAAGGGTCCACA
>NZ_JBVVPP010000050.1:0-53751 GCF_055811315.1 Bradyrhizobium sp. MI1.4
CCTTCACGCAACGCCATCGTAGAACTCGCCGCGCTCGCGCGCATGTGTCAATCAGGCGGCCTTCGTCGTATGCGTACCTTCTTCCCAATGTGATCGCGGTGCTCAATTTGTCTGCCGCTTTTGAACCGAAGCCTGGTGGATTAGGAAATCGTCCAACTCCCGGCCACCTCGAAGCTGCGGCCACAGCCACCGAGGCAGCCTGGCGCGTCCCGACCATGTCTCCGCGGGGTTCTTTGGATTGCTATATTTGGGGCGAACGGGCGCGTATGGACGGCGCTTACGATCGAGCCGTACGGCTTTCTCGGCCCGGCCAATTTTGTGGAGCCGCTCCTCCAACCGTGTTTTTTGCACCAAAATTTTCTGACTGAGTGTGGCGGCGACCTGTGGTGAACTACCCAGAGCTCGTCAAGGGAAGGCGATCTGAAATGCTCGGTGTTCATCGCTCGATCCGATTCTTGGGAGATGGGCCACGCAGACAAGTCGGGAATGAAGGAACAGACAAGCCATGAGTTAAATAGTGGTCGTACGATCCACATTTATTTGAGCAAGTAGAACGGGAGAAAGGTGGACGGGGGGATATCGTGACGTAAGTATTTAATTTGGTGCGAGGGGCGGATCCTCGCTTAGGCCCGCACACCTGCATCGTGACATCCACAACCAACCGCTCGACCGGTTGCGCGTTCATTGCCATGGCCGCTGCGAAAATGAGCGCAACGCGGTCGCGTCGCGGATCGCGAGCGGGATCGACGCTGGGGTAACGCGTGTGGCTCGATTTAATCGAACGCATTGCCGCGCGTTGCAAGCGAAGAATGTTGGATAGACCGATTTAATTCGGATGCCACCAGCACAATAAATCCATCACGTTGCCAGATTTAGGCCGCACGGGAGCCCATCTCGCCGCGAAGGGTCGTGCGGAGTGGGGGGCGCCACACCGGGAGTTTTCGATGTCCCGTCGCATGAGACTTTACTTCGCCAGTCTTGCCCTTGTCGGAGGTCTTTCGGCGGCACCAGCGTGCTCGGACCCTTTTACCAACTTGTTCAATATTGCTCCTCGCGAGCCCGCTGCAACCTCGTCGGCGCAGCCGGAATGCTTGCCGCGGTCCGGCAATTCGCCCGGACCAAGCCAGCACTGGGTCTATCGGCGGGACGGTCATCGCAAATGCTGGTTCCTGACCGACAGCATCGCAACGGTGCGAAAGCGGGTGGCCAACCGCGCCGCCAGTCTTGACAAGAATGGGGCTGCGCTGCCAAGGCCGGCCCCGGTGATTGATGCGCGCGCGGAGTTGCTAAGCTCTTTGCCGTCCGAGGGAGCTCATCTGATGCCGTCGGCAACCGAAGTCATGGTTGCTGACGCCGCTTCTGTTTTCGATGCAGGCGCGCCGCCCCTGGCCCGGGCGGCTCCCGCCGCGGATCTTGCCACCGGCCAACTCACGTCAGAGCACTCCGTACCGTCCCACGTTGACGTAGAGAAGCTTACCGTGGCCGTACGAGCCGGGGACTCACCTCCACTTATGCCGATGGACGCGAGCAATGCAGAGGCGCGCGATGAGTCGCGCAGTTGGGCGGTGACCTGGCTAGGCGTGCTGCTGATTACGATGGGGGGCTTTTCGATCTTAAGCTCGAGCCGCACGATCCGGCACACGGTGAGAGTACGCCACTGAAGCGCGCTTTACGGGGCAGGTTGTTACTCTGACTTGCCGGACACAAAAGCGATCCCGATGCCCTTGGCCGAGCGCCACACGGCTCGACACGGCCGGTCCAATTCTGCCGTCGGAATTCTTAGACTGAACTCGTGCGGAATACCAAGCTGACTCGGTACCTCCAGGAGGGCCCCGGTCTCGGAGAGGTCACGCACAACGCAACTGACGGCGCCACCGGGCAATTGGATCAATGCGGCTTTGAAGACGCGCCGCCGGCGTACTTTGCGGTTTTCCATGACCCCGAGATTACGAGGCATAAATGAGAAGTTGTTGAAACTTGTCGCGGAAAGTTACGCGACAATTCCGGCGGTCACTTAAGGGTGCAGTAACCACGAGTGGCATGCAATGGGGTATACCGACACACGAAGCGGCCAGTGAAACGCCCTGTTGCAGGAGGAAGCGCAATGCACGCGACAACGCAATATTCTTGGTTCTTGTTACGACAACGTTGGCTCTCGTGGTCGTTAAGCTCCGCATTCTCAAAGGACGGCCGGAATGATCTGTGCAGTCGTGGGGGCCGTACCTCGGGCGCGAGCTTTGAAGCACCGCGATCGACGCTGCAATCTGCTCCCTGACCGCCACAGACAGGGAAAAGCCGCAGCATGCCGGGAGGTGCCAGGCTGCCCGTGTGAGCCGGGGGGCCAATCGAAAGGCCAACTCCTCCCAACGACCTCCAAGACGCCATCGCCGGGAACAATTCGCACGTTGCCGAGAATTATCCCGATGACGTTTCCCCAATAACGTCAAGTACACTATGGCCTCAGCTCACCCCTCTTGCCCCGGGGCTGAGGCCGTTGTCTTGCAGCCATTGTGAGATCGAACCTCGGCTAAGACCGACGCACCGTTAGCAACCCCTTTGTCGTTTTTGGCTCGCGATGACCACTTTGCTCCCGATGCGGCCGCTGATCCGATAAAGCAGTTTGCATGTCGAGTGCCGTAAAATGATTGATCCGCACCAGGTGAATACAATCATGTCCACGACGATTTGCGGGTTTTTTGCACATCACCCGGACGCGAAAATTGGAATTGAAGAAGCTAAGCAGCACGCGAAGCAGATTGCGGAGGCTCTCAACGAGGCAGGACTGCAGATTGCCGCCGCCGATTCGACGAGTGCAACTGACTAGTATGCTCGTGGCGATCAATCGTTCTGGCTTGTCTTGATATCATGCTGAACAGTCATGACATGCGGCTCGTCAGTGGCGGGGTTTCTGCACGCCTGCGTCTTCGATGATATGGCTCGCATCCGGCTCTTCAATTCCCGCGTCTATGTCCGGCGACCTGTTGCAGGCGCACGGCTCACCCGCGCCGCACTGGCAGCCAAGTTCCTCGCTCCAGGCTCGGTCCGGGTGGTTCTCGCAGACAAAGCCTAAGCCGAAGCAGATGGGGCAGGTGGGATTGATCATGGCATGAAAAGCGCGCGGGCCTTGCTCCAGAGAACGCAAGCATACCGCGCGCCTCGGTTACGCCGCCAATTGTTTGCGAACGGCGGCGGCCGAATTGCCTACTTTGTCGACGGACTTCTGCAGCTCGTCCTTCGAAACACCGAGTGCCTTAGTCCAGTACTTGACCTCGAAGTCTTCATGCATGTTGATCTTGCTACGGTCGCGCTGGTCCCGTTTGGTGAGATTGTCGCTCATCTTCCTCCTCCATCGCCTGTACAAGCCGCTCATCGTCGAGAACGGCCAGCAGGTCGTTGATCGTGTTTTCGCTGTCCCTCGGCCCAGGCTCGACATAGCGAGCCAGGATGGCTTGGGCTTCTTTTACCGCTCGGGTTACGCGATCCGGCATGCCGGTACTCCACTCACTGGTGGAGAAAACGCCGTCAGGAACGCCGCGTTCCTTTGCTAAGCCCCTTGAATGAGCTGGCCCGCAGCAGGCCTTCGGAGGTGATGTCCCGATATTCGATGTCGGCGTAGAACTTCGGCTCGACCCAGGTCGCCTTCGGTTTCCTGACAGGTTTGGTGAGCTTCTGCTTCGGGCTGACGACGGTATCGAGCGCCTTGCGGATCTCCGCCGATTTCGTCCGGCTCCAGCCCGTCCCGACCTTGCCCATGTAGCGCAGCTCTTTTCCTTCCTGCTTGCCGAGGTAGAGCGCGGCGACTCCGGACGGGTCCTTGACGAAACCGACAACAGGGAATTTTTCGCGCTGCACCGTCTTGATCTTCTGCCAGGCTTCCACCCGGTCAGACCGGTACGGCGCATCTACTCGCTTCGAGACGATGCCCTCGTAGTTGAGCTTGCTCGCCGCCTCGAATAGCGCCTGCCCGTCACCTTCATGGTGCTCGCTGTAGAAGATCGGTGCTTCCAGCTCATTCTCTTCGATCAGCTCCTTCAGCAGCTCTTTGCGGGCAAGCTGCGCATGTTTTCGGAGGTCTACGCCGTCCAGCCACAGGAGATCGAAGGCGAAGTACTGTAGACGGTCCTGGTCGCCTCTGCCGAGGTCTGCCTGGAGTTCGGAGAAGTTGGTGCGCTCTTCGTGGATGACGACCACCTCACCATCGACAATGGCTTGCCCTTCGATGTCGAAGGCGCCGGCAATGGCCGAGAACCGGTTGATCCAGTTATGGCCGTTCCTGGTGAAGGCTTTACGGCTGTCGCGGTCAATGTGGAGCTGGATGCGGTAGCCGTCGTATTTGACTTCGTGAATCCACTGAGCCCCCGAAGGAGCTTTCATCTTCAGGGTCGCAAGCTGGGGGCTGATAAAGCCCGGCATGAAAGCTTGCGGCTTCTTGGCCGGTGCTCGGGTACGCTTTGCCACTAACGCAACTCACAAAAAGCCCGCCGTCGGTGGGGGGAGCCGACGGCGGGCAGTCTACCTATACCTTACTTAGGACTCTCCAACCGCGAAGCCCACGCGGCGTTCCCACGCGTTCTAGATACAACCGCAATCGCGATTCCAGGTTGTATTTTCAACGTCAACGAGAACGGCAGACGAACGGCTAGAGAACGCGGTGTGATAGAGCGTTCGTCCAGAGGAACGCCCTCAATACTGCGGCCTCTTCAAAAGCTCCGGCAGCCGGGAGATGGCCTTTGCGATCCGCCTCGCCTCGTCACGAGTAAGGAATTGCGCGGCGTACTGTGGTATGGGCGGCGGTGAAGGCCTCGCGGTGAGGCACAGAGCAAACGGAGAAGCCATTTGCATCCTTCACCCGGAAACATTGCTCCTCCTCCACCATCACCCACGGCGCCGGAAACCGCCGGAGGTTATCCATCACGCCCTTCGGTTTGCCGGTGTGCCACGTATCCGTTTACCGGATGAATAGGTCGGGCCTTCCTTTGCCGTCCTAACCTGCCGGTCACGCTCAGCGCAGAGATCGTCAACCTTGCTCAGCATCCGCTGAAGCAGGGTCTCAGCCGAGGCGGTCGATATCCCCGCCCATTGAAGCTGGAGGATTTCCTTGCGCTGGCGGCTTACCTGCGCGCGCATACGCTCGATTTCCGAGCGGAGATAGTCGAGTGTGGGCATGGGCAAACCTGGGATTTCGCTCCAATTGAACGAAACAAGAACAAAGAGTCAAGCAGGGCGTTTAGTCCCTTCTGGCCACGGCTCGTTTTAACTCGTCAATCCCTTGCCTGTCGGGGGCTGGCTCAGATCCCGAATGACGTTTTGGATTATTGGGGAATGCTGCTGACGCTACCCACGCAGCGGCCTCCGTTTATTGCCCGCTTGTTCGTGGAGTGAGTCAAAGTTGCTTTCAGAAAAGCTCAGCGAGCGGGCCATCTCTAAATGGATGTGGCACTGGAGGCCTACAGGCTCATACTGGTCGCATTTGAAGCGCCTCCGCGCGCGTAAATGCAATCCAAGAACGATCGGCGATCCGGCATTTCCGCTACACTTGCCAATTCACCTGCGTGAAGACCGTATTCATCCGGGCGAGAACAAAGGCTAACTTGGCCCTACGAACGCGGACCAACCCACTAGCTGGTTTGATGTCGCGCCTCGCAGATAGCGCTGAACCCCGGGGGAGCCGAAATGTGTACCCAGAGAGACAGCTAGGTCGGCTGACTACTTCATTAAATATGCTGCGGACCCCTGCCGTACCTTGCTCCTCTCCAGCAGAAGTCGTTCCATCGCCGCGAGTCCACCTCGTAGTTCGTCCAGCGCCTTCACCAATTTCTGCTTCGCATCCGACTCTTGCGGCGTCAGGTCCTCGCGTCCGCGCAGCCGTTCGATTTCCCTGTTCGCTGCCACGCTGACGCTATCGAACGGCCTGAACACGGCCAACTGCTTAATCGCCCGGCGGCCGACCTCAGCGCGGCGTCGCACGATCTCGTCACGGGCGAGCTGTCTGCTTCCTTCGATCTCGATGCAGTCGTTGTCAAAGGCGTGGGCGAAGTCGTAAAGCTGCTGTACGCACTCATGCAGCTGCCTCCAAACGGCGCTCGTGGAAGCGTCGGGCCAGCGCAGATGGGTTGGTACGATGCGAATGGCTATCTCGTTCTGGGTCAAGCGCTTCATTGTGGTTCCCTCTTTTTTCAGGCCTCGTGTTATTGCGATTGATTCACCTTCAGCCACCTAATGCGCTCTCGCTCAATCGGGCGCATAGTCTTTGGATCGAGCTCGCAGCCCGGGCTGCTGCCCACCACCGGATAAGTAAAAACCCGGAGCCGTGGACGGACTGCGAGGTTGGAAGCCAGGACGCCGGCGACCGCGTTTGCTAGATCGTCGTGAGCCCCCGGGGGATGGTCGATCGATTCTCGACCGCTCCTGGCAGTGCGCCGCTCTAAGGCGGTGAGCTGGGCGACGAGTCGCGGGTTGTCGAGCAACTCAACCCGACGGCTATTCAGCAGCGGCAGCAGGTCGAGATACAGCTCGCTCTTCGACTTGTTTGAGACATCGTAGCTGATGCCATGCTTGCGAAACTGCTCGCGTGGAAACTCGCCTGCGTACCTGTCCCCTACGATCCGTGAGACACGGTACGACCTGCAGGTAGTGGCGAACTCTGCGATTGCGGCCTCCGGAGAGAACGGCGGCTTGATCTCGCGAAGACAGTCTAGGATTAGGCTGTCGTTCTCTCGATGCGCGACAGCGAGCGTGAAGCTGTCGGATGACCCGCCACTCGGGTCAGTGAAGACGAGGTAGCGTAGGCTTGATCTCGGCTGGCGCTCGAACGTGCCTCTACTGATGCACGCCTGCACGGCTTCGAGGTTGATGAAGGACTCGACGTCGGATCTGAACTCCGCGCCGAACTCTGCGCTCGCAGAGGCGGGATCGCGCTCATACGCCTGGTCAATCAAGCTCTGCGGGATCGTCGGGTTCATCACCCTGGTCGGTGCTTGCCAGACCAGAACCGGATCAGCATCGCGGCCGAAGTGCCTGCGGTGAGCGTCCCACAGCGCGCCGCGTCGCGCGTAGGGGCTGGAAGCGCAGAGCAGCAGCGAGTTCGGGAACTGCGCCATGCCGGGCCGCAGCGCGTTTATGATCTCGAAGTCGGGCTCCGCCGCGTCGTCGGTTGGCCAGAAGGCAATCTCGTCGCAGAGCGCGGCAACAATGCTGTAGCCGCGGGTACTCCGGAATGAGGCGACATGAACCTCGATGGTGATCTGGTTGTCGAGATCGAATGCCTCCGCCGTCTCGCGCTCGATCATCTGGGCAAGGAGCGGAACGCGCAGCAGTGCCCGGATGTATCTGAGAATGATACGGGCCTGCTGCCGGTCGCGGGCGATCACCATGATCGTGCCGCGCTCGCCGGGCGCCAGGAATTGTCGGCAGTCGCGGAAGCAGGCGATGAATACCGCCAGCATTGCCAAGACGAACGATTTACCGCCCCTTCTTCCGACGGCCAGCCAGGCCTCGGCCGCCGCTGTGGTAGGCAGCGCTTCGCGCCCCGTGCAGGCTCGATACACTGAAGCTTGCTCCTCCGTCATTTCGAGCGCGAACAGCGCAGCAAGAAAGGCGAACCACGCGGCCCAGTGTTCGCGGTTCTTGAACCAAGGCGCGAAGAGATGTCGGTCGAGAGCTGCGTCGAGGATCGAGATCATGTCTCGTCCTCCTCGTCCCCATCCAACTTGCCTTTGAGATAGCTCTCCAGCGAAGGCAGGACCTCCCGCGCCCTGCGGTTGATGCCGATCCGCTGGGCGACCCGGACCATCGTCGACGTAAGCGTCGAGTGGGTGGCCACGTCGATGGGGTGGCCCAGCGCGAGCTGCGCCTCCATCTGCTCGGCGACAACAGCGCTGGCCGCGAAGCGGCGGATCAGCTGAAGCCGAGTCTCGCTCAGGTGATCGGCCCCGCCCTGGTCTGCGGCGACGGCATCGGCCACGTCCCGGAACCTGCGGGCGATCAGGCTTCGGCCATCGACGCCCGGCAGGACCTCCTTACCGTTAGTCACCCGGCTCTGAGCCTCCGGCTTCCGCTTAGCTAGTTTTCGGCTTGTTGTCGGCATTCCTCCACCTATCAAAGGGGAATAATTTTCTCCTTCAATTAGGTCAGAGCTTGGTGACATGTGCCAGGAAAATGAGGCCTTTGGCGTTACCCTGGAGGCACCCCGGTCAGGGAGTGTCGCTGTTTTTGTCAGGCAAATCTATGATATTGCTACGTTTTTAATTATTGAGCTCCGGACTACTAGACCGTAGCCCGAAACCTTGGCCTCCGTCCTTGGGTTCTAGGACGAAGAAGAATATTCTAAAAGCGAGCGCAATTTTGGGACGGCGGCGGCCTATAGGATTTTCTTAGTCTCTCGACGTCTGAGGCAGGGGCCCAAGGGCCAGCAGCCTGTAGCTTGGGGGCCCTTTTCCCTCAGTACCGAAAGAACTGCCCACGTGACCTCCCTGGTCGGCCCGTGGCTCCCTTTCGGAGGGAACCTTTGGGGCAGGCGGGGGCTCCTGGTCTAAGCAGGTCAAGGCATTAGCGGACCCTATCGCGGGGAAGGAAGGAAACTTACCTCATTATAAGGGAAGGTTCGGAAATACCCTGCCATGCTTGGACCGGACACCCTCACATCACATGCGCGATGCCGCTATACCGCCGCTTTCGGCGGTCGCCCTCGCGGAGCTTGGGGGTGGCTAACTGGCCCGGAAGGGCAGTGTGTAGATCGCGCCCGAACCACTGCTTGCTGTTCGGCTTGAGTCCTGCTTCTTGACACCATCGCTCATAAGCCTTGTACAGCTCATCGACCTCGACGCTGTGGGTCGGCCCGACGACGCATTCGTCGCGAATGAAAGCCTTGATCGGAGAGCCGAGCGTCTCCATCGCATCTATCGCCTCGATGGCGTTGTCCGGCTGGACGAAGTGCCCGCGCTTCCGCAATGCGTCGTAGCCGTCCAGCGCCCAGTTCAAGATGCCCGGCAGCTCCAGCAGCAGCTCGTTGGTGAGCCCGACATTCTCTTGACCGTAGAAGCTCTTCGTAAACAGCAGCACGATGAACCTGCCGACGAGGGCGCCGGAGCCGTCGGTCAACGACAGCATCTCGTTGGTCAAGATCACCACCCGCGTCGCCAGCTGTCCCGACCACGCTTGCTTGTATTTGCGTCCCACGGTCAGCTGATCCTCACCTGAGATCGTCAGCAATCGCTCGACGATGACGGACTTGTCGGAGCGCTGGCCGATCCGCGCGTCGGAGATGATGGCCAGCGACTTGGCCAACCAGGGCTCCAGGCCGAAGGGCTCGCTAAGAGAACCCATGGTCGGTCCGACGACCGAATTCTTGCCCAGTAAGGCCGTCAGCACGCGGGCGACGGTGCCCTTGCCTGACCTCTTCGGCCCGATGCCTAGCAGTATCTTCTGCCGCGACGTGTCGACCGAGAGCGCGTAGCCGAACCATTCTTGCAGCATCGAGATGGCGGTCTCGTCCGCAAGAACCTCCTTGAGAAAAGCCAGCCATCGCTTTGGTTCGTCCGCCTGCATGTCGAAGGCGACGGTGGATGCGTTGAGATTGAAGAACAGCGGGGTCGGCAGCAGCAAGTCCCGCGTCGGCAAGTGCAGCAGTCCATTGGCTACGGCCAGGCACTCACGCGCAGGCGGGTGAGTCCCTTCGTCCAACCAGCTCGGAGCGTCGATCCCGTTGTCAAGCTGGCAGATCGCGCCAAGCGCCTCCAGCACGTTGGCGACGGACGTCTTGTTGGGCTTGAACGGCACCGGCTTGCCTTCCTTGTCCAGGCGGTCGGCCTTCTCCAAGAATTCCCAGATGCCGGAGCGGATCACCTCGTCGTCTGCGCTCCGGTAGTGGCTTGTGCTCCATCGCCAGAACTCGCCGCGATAGCGATGGATGATGCGCGCGTCGCCCTTGGTGTAAAGCGAACGCATCAGCGCCCTGGCAGTGCGCATCGGGTTGCTGGGATCGAGCGTCGGGATGCCCTCGGCGCGATCAACCATGTGGATGATCTTCTCGTTCAAGGCCTGCCTCCCTCACGCAGCAGGTCGTTAAAGTCCTTGCCGAGCGGTGCCCTGGCGATGCGCACCTCTCGCTTTTCGTTTCTCCAGCGCCTCGCCGCGGCCCTGGCGGCCTGTTCCCCTGGGTCGTCGCCGTCGGCGAGGATCGTGACTCTCCTGACCTCTTCCGGCAAGATGACGTGGCGCATCATGACGGCGCTGCCCGCCGCCCAGCCGTGCTTGCCGGTGGCCTGCATCACCGAGAGCGTGGTCTCGATGCCTTCGCCCACCATCAGTTCGTTCGATACTGGTGAGAGACGGATCGCCGTTCCCTTGACGTTGCCGAGGTCCATGCGCGGCGGCTCGACGTTCGCCTTTCCGCTGCCGTCGTGCCTCAGAAAGGTACGGTGGATCGCGACGACTGCTCCGGCCACGTCACGCCGCTCGGCCACTATCGCCGGGAGGAAGGAACCGCTGGGCCCGTGCCGGAGCAGCCCGTGAAAGCGCAGGCAGGGCGGCGGCGGCAGTGTCAGCGCCCTGGCGCGGAGGTATCGCTCGACAAGGGTTCTTGACGCCTCTTCGGACTCGAACAAGATTTTCTTGATGTGGTCGCTGCTGTCCCGGGGCGGCTCTGCTACGAGGCCCAGCCCCCGGCGTACGTGCGCGTAGGCCGCGCCCAGGCGCCCCGAGCACTCGTAGATGAAGAACGACGCCGGTCCGGTGAACTGCACCCACATTGAGCGGTCGTTGTCGTCGCACCCGGGGCTGGGGCACCTGACGAACTTGCCGTCGACGTCGCCGCCCAGCAGGGCTGCGAGCTCATGCAGGTCGACATCGACGCGGCCGGCGGGGTTCTCGCGCAGCTCGAAGGCGAGCTTCTTGAAGCCGCTCATCTCGTCATGGCCTTAATAAAATGATGATCAACCACCTCTTCGCTGCATCGTCACCGCTTATCGCCGTGTGGCCTTGCCCCGAAACGATCGGCTCGGCTTGGCCTAGTCGCGGCCACCGTGTTCTTGATCGCCCTGTCCCTCAGCCAGGCATCCCACTCTGCGATGTCGTTGTACTCAGTGCCGTTGATCACGACGGCCTTGGGACACTTGAGATCGTCGTCGTGCTTCCATCGCCACAAACACATGGTGGTGACGCCCATGTAGTCGGCGAGCTGCTTATTGCGGGCATATTTTTGATTTGGCTTCAGGAGAGCAGGCATGTCTCTTTCCTTGATGTTCGAAAATCCAGAAGCCTATGATTAGGGCAAGCGGCCGGGGCGTTCCCACCCCGGCAGATGGAGGTCTGGTTAGGAAAAAAATTACAGGGAGGGGAATTCCGCCTACTGGAGGCCGGACCATCTCACCAGCGTGAGACCTATTCCCGGTAAGTAGAGGGCATTGCCGCCCCGGCCATCGGGAACGATCTCGCACGCGAGCTCAAGTTCGCCGCCGTTCTCTGCGGCCATCTGGACCAGATGTTCTCCTAGCTCCGGTGGCAAGCATTCGAGTGAGATTCTGAAATCATCACCTGCGTCTTCGAGCTTACTCGTGCCAAGTAGGATGCCGGGGTCGTATTGCTTCTTAGACATTCGCATGTTCCTCTTGATAGATTGTAACGAGGAACAACTTGGTCGAACTGAGCGCCGATTTTCTATCTCGGCAGATGGGACTCTGGTTGTAAGAATTAGGAGGAGGCCTTCGAGCTGATTCTCTTCACGGCCCGCTTGACGCCGTCTTCGGAGACGCCCCATCGCTCAGCGGCGAACCACTCCACGGACCTCTCGCCCTTGCGAGTTTTGCGGTTCGTCTTGCCGGTGTACTCGTGTAAGAACCGGCGGATCAGCGACAACTCGCGCGCTGCGGCCATCTCCCGATCTTCGACGCTTAGTTTCTCCTCGCGGGCCGCGACGTCCGGTCTCGCATCGGCCTCTAGGGACAGGTTTGGACGCCACCTTGCCCGCCGCTTCCTTACACTGTCATGGGTTTCCCCGTGCTTCATCGTCGGTAGGCAGAGCATCCCGAACCTCGCGAGTTCGGGCAACCGCTTGCTGATCGGCCTGAGGTCGCCTTCCAGGGCCGCCTTTATGTCGTCGGCATACTCGCCGGCGGGAGGGGCTTCGCCGTAGATGTCTAGCTCCCTCTCTTCGCGAAGCTGCCTGACGTCCTCAAACGGCGGCGCATTGCGTGCCGTCTCGCTCACGCGCGACGCGTAATATTCGTCGAGCCTGTCACGCAGCCAGCGAAGCGTGGCATGGTCTGTAGCGTTACTGCCAGGTCTGGTCATCGCTTCGCCTCCCAGATGGAGACGACGTTGCTAGCCGCGACATCGCCGACGAGCCGGTCGAGGTGCGAGGCCCAAGCCGCCAGTGCCTCGCGTTTCTCGTCCTCATACTCATAGACGTTGTAGTTGCCGGCGACGCCGGCCCTGAAGCCGCTGACATGATTGAGGCAGGCCTCGGCGACGTGAGGAGGGACCTTAATCGATGCCATCCCGGTACTGACGGTTCTCCGGAGGTCGTGAATCCTCCATTCCCGAAAGCTCTCCCTAAGCTCCTCCCGCATCATCTGGTCGATGCGCGGCTTGATCTTGCTAAAGCCGCTGACAGGTGTCTTGCCAGTAGTGGTGAAGATGAGGCCGGAGCCGCCGCTGAACTTAGAAGCATCGACGAGGAGGTCGCGGCTCTCTCTCGATAGCGGGATTAGGTGGGGCAGCTTATTCTTTGTCCGCTCGCTAGGGATTATCCAGCGCTCGCCATTCTCGCTGATCTCGCTCTGGTGAACGCCGGCGACCTCGTCCCTACGGCAGCCGGTGTACAGCAGACCTCGGATCAGCGGACCGAACGGATAGCCAAGCTTCTCGGTCGCCTTCCAGAGTGCCCTAATCTCGGCGGCGGTCAGTGAACGCTGTCGCTTCGCGGGCGGGGAAGGGACGAAGGTGTCGTCGGTCGGATCGACCGCGATCTTGCGCTGCTGCTTGAGCCAGCCGAAGAGCTTGCCCAGTGCCCGGCCGAGGTGTCTGCCCCGAGCATCGGACACGCCCTTAGCTCGCCGCTCAAGTCCGGGGATGCCCTTCCTCCGGGCCTCCTCGACAGCGGCGTGAATGTCCGCCTCGGTGATCTCTCCAACCGGGCGATCGGACCAGCGCGCGGAAAGAGAGCCCTTGATGATCGAAAGCTCGTCGTTCTTTTCGTGACGTGCGAGGCCGAGGACTCTCGCAACATCGGCCCAGCCCCTGTTGATCCCGTGCTTCTTTCGGGGATTCCTCAGGTACTGGTCGACGAACTGCCGTACGGCGATGGGAAAGGTGAGGGCGCGGGCGTCGAGGTCGATCCGCCGCCTGGCCTTCGCGGCCGAGAGGTCAGCGATCACATCGTTGCCCATCGCCCGCTGTCGGTTCACCTCCGCCGCAAGCCAGCGGGCAGAGGCGAGGGTCAGCCTCATGCCGACCTGCGGCGCCCCCTCCAGCTCCGGCGCGTCCGGGTCGAACTCTCCCAACGTCAGCTTGGCGCTGCGGCCGTCTGGTCTCCTGAACCTCATGATGAAGCTCTTGTGGCCGGATGGCTGGATCAAGAGGGAGAGCCCGCTGGCTGCGTCCCGCACCTCCCGCCGGCTCTTGCCGGCCTTGAGCTTGGCAACGGCGGCGGCTGTCAGTTGCTTGGTCACGCTTTGGCCTCTTCTAGTTGCTCTGGCAAAACGCGCCGCTGCGGGTCCAGCCGGAGGGGCAGGAGTTGCCAATGCGCGGGATCGCCGGTTGGGAGCGAGGGCTGGTCGGGCTGCAGTAGTTTCCCGTGCTGTAGAAGCCAGACGGGCAGGAGGGAGGAGCCTTGAGGCTTGGCCACTGGCAAGGGAGCCAGGGCTGCCGCCACAAGGACGATGAAGAGTGTCAGGGTAAACATGGGGTATACTGAAATAATGGTTAAGTAGTGTTACCCCGGGTTATAACCCTATTTAAAAATAAGTACATAGCTTAGCAAAACCAATACCTTGGTCAGGTAAGAAGTTATTCCCGGTTAAGGCCGGTTAAGAGCTAGCACCGGTCTCCAAAACCGGGGGTCGCAGGTTCGAGCCCTGCCACTCCTGCCAGCGAAATCAAACACTTAGCTAGAACGTGGGCGATCAGCCATCGGCCGGATATTGCTGCCGGACGGCGTGAATCCTAGCCGCTGACCTGCCGTTTCCAGATCGCCTCTGCAAGGGCGATCTCGGCCACGGAATCTGCGCCGGAAGCCACGGCGTCCTCTGCTCCACGATATCGGCGACGAATGCCTCGGCCTGACGCCGAAACGCCCAACTCTTGCCGCGCGACAATTCAGTGGGTTGTCCTTGCTGATGGAGAACGACCTCTGCCTCCTGCTCGGCAAAGGCGGGGGCAATTCGATGGTCAGCGCGCCCAGCTCGAACGCGTTGGGCTGCGACCTTGGGACGGCGCATTGCAGGCGGCAGATAAACCCTTGATCGGCCTGATCTCTGGTCCGTCGCCCGTGGAGGCCGTTTTGCCCACGCCGGCCCTCTCTATCTTGACCTTTGGTCCCATCCGCAGTAGATACCGCGCACTCGCAGCCGGCCCGTTAGACGCGGATCTCCGGCGCGGCTTTGAAATCCCCGAACAATCGAGCCCGATTTCCGGCTCATCCTTCGACAGAGGGCTGGGCCAACGGCGGCTGTTCGGATCCCTGAAATTCATTCGCGTCTGTCGACGGACGTTGGACATCAAACGATGGCAGTCAGCCCGTTCAAGTTCTTGCAGGAAGTCCGCTCGGAGACCGCCAAGGTCACCTGGCCGACCCGCCGCGAGACCACGATCACCACCATCATGGTGTTCGTCATGGTCGCCGTGGCCTCGATCTTCTTCTTCGCCGCCGACCAGATCATCCGCGTCCTCATCACCTTCCTTCTGGGCATTCACTGATGGCAACAGCAACGGCTCAATTGTCTGACAAGCGCTGGTACATCGTCCACGCCTATTCGAACTTCGAGAAGAAGGTCGCCGAATCGATCCGCGAGCAGGCCAAGCAGCGCGGGCTTGAGGAGTTGTTCGAGCTGGTGCTGGTCCCGACCGAGAAGGTCACGGAAGTGCGCCGCGGCCGCAAGATCGACGCCGAGCGCAAGTTCTTCCCGGGCTACGTGCTGGTGAAGATGAAGCTGACCGACGAGGCGTTTCATCTGATCAAGAACACGCCGAAGGTGACCGGCTTCCTTGGCGCGGAAAACAAGCCGATGCCGATCTCGGAAGCCGAGGCCATGCGCATTCTGCACCAGGTGCAGGAGGGCGTGGAACGGCCGAAGGCGTCGGTGTCGTTCGAGATCGGCGAGAACGTGCGCGTGGCCGATGGCCCGTTTGCCTCGTTCTCGGGTGTGGTCGAGGAAATCGACGAGGCGCGCTCGCGCGTGAAGGTCGCGGTGTCGATCTTCGGCCGCGCCACGCCGGTCGAACTGGAATTCGGTCAGGTCGAGAAGGTCTGATCGGGTAGGCGTGAGGCTTCGGTCTCGCGCAACAAGAGGCCGTGGGAGGGAGAGGGCGGTTGCCAGCCGCATCCGACCCAGACCACGAACCTGAAACCGCCGGCCCAGGCCGGCCCAACAGGAGTGATACATGGCAAAGAAAGTGACCGGATACCTGAAGCTTCAGGTCCCGGCCGGTGCGGCGAATCCTTCGCCCCCGATCGGTCCCGCGCTCGGTCAGCGCGGTCTCAACATCATGGAGTTCTGCAAGGCGTTCAACGCCCAGACCCAGAAGGAAGAGAAAAACACCCCGATTCCCGTCGTGATTACGATCTACGCCGATCGTTCCTTCACGTTCGAGATGAAGACGCCGCCGATGTCCTTCTTCCTCAAGCAGGCTGCCAAGATCCAGTCCGGCTCCAAGGCGCCGGGCCGTGACAAGGCGGGTGCGGTGACCAAAGCGCAGGTGCGCGAGATCGCCGAGAAGAAGATGAAGGATCTCAATTGCGATTCCATCGAAGCGGCCATGAAGATGGTCGAGGGCTCTGCCCGCTCGATGGGTCTGGAAGTGGCAGGGTAAGCGGTCATGGCAATCGGAAAACGTTTGAACAAAGCCCGCGAAGGTATTGATCGCGAAAAGCTTTACCCGCTCGCAGACGCCATCAAGATGGTCAAGGAACGCGCGAAAGCGAAGTTCGACGAGACCATCGAGGTCGCGATCAATCTCGGCGTCGATCCGCGTCACGCCGACCAGATGGTCCGCGGCGTTGTGACCCTGCCGAACGGCACCGGCCGTACGCTCCGCGTCGGCGTGTTCGCCCGCGGCGCCAAGGCCGACGAGGCCAAGGCTGCCGGAGCCGACGTCGTCGGCGCCGAGGACCTGGTCGAGAAGGTGCAGAACGGCACGATCGATTTCGACCGCTGTATCGCAACCCCCGACATGATGCCGCTGGTCGGCCGCCTTGGTAAGGTGCTCGGCCCGCGCGGCCTGATGCCGAACCCGAAGATCGGCACCGTGACCATGGACGTCACCGGCGCCGTGAAGGGCGCCAAGGGCGGCTCGGTCGAGTTCCGCGTCGAGAAGGCCGGCATCTTGCAGGCGGGCGTCGGCAAGGCCTCGTTCACCGAGGAAAAACTGGTCGAGAACATCAAGGCCTTGGCTGACGCTGTGTCCAAGGCCAAGCCGGCCGGTTCCAAGGGCACCTACATCCAGCGCGTTGCGGTGTCCTCGTCGATGGGCCCCGGCGTGAAGGTCGAGCCGGGCACCATTCTCGGCTAAGGTTTGCAAATGACATGAGGCGAGGGGCGGAATTGGGCAACCGATTCCGCCCCTCGTCGTTTGTGACGGCGTTCACCGGAAACAAGAACAATGACTGACAAGGTCCTGATCTACTCGCGCTTTCCCAAGACGATGATGGCGCGCTTCGCCGAGCGGTTCGAGCTGCTCGACACCGGCGGCAAGCCGGCGCGGGAGATGTTTTCGGCCGACGCGCTCGGCGATATCCGTGCAGTGCTCACCGCCGGCGGCACGCCGCTGGGCGCGGAGGCGATGGACCTGTTTCCCAAGCTCGGTGCCATCGTCTGCTACGGCACCGGCTATGACGGTGTTGACCTGAAGGCCGCTGCTGCCCGCAATATTGCGGTCGGACATAGCCCGGGTGCCAATGCGGCCTCCGTCGCCGACATCGCGATGACCCTGATGCTCGCGGCGACGCGGCGAATCCTGGTGGCCGACCAGTACGTCCGAAGCGGCGATTGGGCCGCGTCAAAGCCCTCGCCGATGATGCGCCCGCAGGCCGGGATGCCGGGCCGCCGCATCGGCGTCTACGGCATGGGCGAGATCGGCCGCAAGATCGCAGCGCGCTGCGCGTCCTTCGAGAGCGAGATCGGCTATTTCAGCCGCAGCAGGTACGATCTGCCCTATCAATATTTCCCGACCTTGGAGGCGCTGGCCGACTGGTGCAGCGTGCTGATGATCGCGGTCCGGGCAGGAGCCGAGACCCAGCATGCCGTCAGCGCCGATATCCTCAGGCGCCTCGGGGCGGACGGCTATGTCGTCAACATCTCCCGCGGCTCGGTGATCGATGAGAAAGCCCTGGTGCTGGCGCTTACCGAGAAGACCATCGCCGGAGCCGGTCTCGATGTCTATGACAAGGAACCGCACGCTCCTGACGCGCTGACGGCACTGCCCAACGTCGTGTTCTCCCCCCATATTGGCGGCCACACCCTGGAATCGCACGTCGCCATGCAGAACTGCGTGCTGGCGAACCTGACCGCGTTTTTCGAGGGCAAGAAGTTGCCTTACGCGGTCAAATGAGCGGAAACCGGCCCTTTTCGGCCATGGTTAAGCGCGAGCGGCAACGGATTGGAACTGGTGTGAATTTTGCTCTTGGCAAGCAGGCCCCGAGCGGTTAAAGAACCGCTTCCGGACGTGCCGGCCTCGGCTGGCGCGTTCGTGCACGCATTCCGAAAACAAGCGATGGAGATCATTCCTTTTCAGGGCGTCCGTGAGGATTTGCTGGAAAGGGAGGGAAAACCGTCGGGTGTGGGGTGCGGGCAGAGGTCGGGCGGTTCGCCGGCTGACCTTGTCCTGTCCAAGACTGCAGGCGCCCGCGGGGAATTCCGATTTCTCAACGGCTTAATCGCATGGCCTGCATAGACGGGTGAAGACCGGATTTCACTTCGTGGCCACCTTAGGGTCGGTTGCGGAATGGGTTTGGTTCGGACCTCGACACGCCGTGGGCTCTAATGGGCTCTCGGAGGGCAGGCTTTGAATTGTCGTCTTGCCCGGCGTGTCCGATGGGTTTGGCCCTGAGGTTCAGGTTTGGGCGGGACGATGGGTGCAACCCGGCGGTCCCGCTTTCGCGATGACCGCCAACCGGAAAGAGCTTGCTGTGGAACGAGCGGCAAAAAAGGAAGCGGTCGAACAGCTCAATGGGGTCTTCAAGACCACGAGCGTCGCGGTCGTTGCCCAATATTCCGGCCTGACCGTTGCCCAGATGCAGAAGCTGCGCTCGCAGATGAAGCAGGCTGGCGCCTCGGTGAAGGTCTCGAAGAACCGTCTCGCCAAAATTGCTCTTGAAGGCACTGACGTCGTTGCCATCGGCCCCATGCTGAAGGGACCGACCGTGATCGCCACTTCGGACGATCCGGTAGCGGCGCCAAAGGTCGCCGTCGAATTCGCCAAGGCGAACGAAAAGTTCGTCATCATTGGCGGCTCGATGGGAACGACCGTCCTGAATGTCGACGGCGTGAAGGCACTTGCCTCGCTGCCGTCGCTTGACGAACTGCGCGCCAAGATCGTCGGCCTGCTTGTGGCCCCGGCGACCAAGATCGCTCAGCTCGCCAACGCGCCCGCGGGCAAGCTCGCGCGTGTCATTCAGGCTTATGCCTCAAAGAGCGAAGCGGCCTGACGCCCTTCGCAAAACTCAAACCCGAACCAGACTTACATTCAAGGAAACTGAACAATGGCTGACCTGCAGAAGATCGTTGACGACCTCTCGAGCCTCACCGTGCTCGAAGCTGCCGAACTCGCGAAGCTCCTCGAAGAGAAGTGGGGCGTTTCGGCTGCCGCGGCTGTCGCCGTGGCCGGCCCGGCTGGTGGTGGCGCTGCCGCCGCTCCGGCCGAAGAGAAGACCGAGTTCACGGTCGTTCTTGCCGCCGCCGGCGACAAGAAGATCGAGGTCATCAAGGAAGTCCGCGCCATCACCGGCCTGGGCCTGAAGGAAGCAAAGGACCTCGTCGAGGGCGCGCCGAAGCCTGTCAAGGAAGGCGTGAACAAGGACGAAGCCGAGAAGCTCAAGGCCCAGCTCGAGAAGGCTGGCGCGAAGGTCGAGCTCAAGTAAGCAGCGCTTACTGGCACGAGATCCCGGTCAGCATCATCGCAACCGGGGTCTCGGTCCGCTCTCCGAAAGGGCGGGCCGGATGCAAAAGGCGTGCGACGGAACGACCCCACGCAGGCCGAACACGAAAAAGTGTGGGGATTTGAGGGTTTGTCCCTCGAATCTGCACTAATGTCGCCCCATATCGGGTCGGCAGCACGAAAGCGCGGTGGGCAGGGATGCCGCATTCCCTGTAAGCCGTTGGGAGAGCAAGCTATTTCGGGCTTTTGCAGTCCGTGAAGAGGTTGGTTGTGACGGGCGGGCGCGCTCCTGCGCCCCGCGCGTCGTTTTGCGTTTTGAAGGTCTGAAGAACAGATTCAGGACATTCCTGCCTGAAACTGAGTCTCCGGCCCCCAAGACGGGTTCGAAAAATTCAACCCGGGGAGCGGCGGTCGCCGCGTTCCGGAGGGCGCGCCCAAATCGGGCGACGAAAATGAGAGGCCACGATGGCGCAGCAGACATTCACCGGTCGCAAACGCGTTCGCAAGTTCTTCGGACACATCAAGGAAGTGGCCGAGATGCCGAACCTCATCGAGGTTCAGAAGGCGTCCTATGACCAGTTCCTGATGGTCGACGAGCCCCAGGGCGGTCGATCGGACGAGGGCTTGCAGGCGGTGTTCCGCTCGGTGTTCCCGATCTCCGACTTCTCGGGCACCTCGATGCTGGAATTCGTCCGCTACGAGTTCGAGCCGCCGAAATACGACGTCGACGAGTGCCGCCAGCGCGGCATGACCTTCGCGGCCCCCCTCAAGGTGACGCTACGCCTCATCGTGTTCGATATCGACGAGGAAACCGGCGCGAAGTCCGTCAAGGACATCAAGGAGCAGGACGTCTACATGGGCGACATCCCGCTCATGACGATGAACGGCACCTTCATCGTCAACGGCACCGAGCGCGTCATCGTCTCGCAGATGCACCGTTCGCCGGGCGTGTTCTTCGACCACGACAAGGGCAAGACCCATTCGTCGGGCAAGCTGCTGTTCGCCGCTCGCGTGATCCCGTATCGCGGCTCCTGGCTCGACATCGAGTTCGACGCCAAGGACATCGTCTATGCGCGTATCGACCGTCGCCGCAAGCTTCCGGTGACGTCGCTGATGTTCGCGCTTGGTCTCGACGGCGAGGCGATCCTCAGCACCTTCTACAAGAAGATCCAGTACAAGCGGATCAAGGAAGGCTGGCGCGTTCCGTTCGACGCCAATCGTTTCCGCGGCTACTCGACCATTAACGACCTGATCGATGCCGATACCGGCAAGGTCGTGCTCGAAGCCGGCAAGAAGCTCACCGTGCGCGGTGCGCGTCAGATGCAGGAGAAGGGGCTGAAGGCGCTGCGCCTCTCGGATGCTGAGCTCGTCGGCAACTACATCGCCGAGGACCTCGTCAATCCCAAGACCGGCGAGATCTACGCGGAAGCCGGTGAAGAGATCACCGACAAGTCGATCAAGGTTCTCAACGAGCACGGCTACAAGGAGCTGCCGCTGCTCGACATCGACCACGTCAATGTCGGCGCCTACATCCGCAACACGCTCGCGGCCGACAAGAACATGACGCGCGAGGACGCGCTGTTCGACATCTACCGCGTGATGCGTCCCGGCGAGCCGCCGACGCTGGATTCGGCGCAGGCAATGTTCCAGTCACTGTTCTTCGACGCCGAGCGCTACGACCTCTCGGCGGTCGGTCGCGTCAAGATGAACATGCGCCTCGACCTCGATGCGCCCGACACCCAGCGCACGCTACGCAAGGAAGACATCCTCTCCGTCATCAAGACGCTGGTGGATTTGCGCGACGGCAAGGGCGAGATCGACGACATCGACCATCTCGGCAACCGCCGTGTGCGTTCGGTCGGCGAGCTCATGGAGAACCAGTACCGCATCGGCTTGCTCCGCATGGAGCGCGCGATCAAGGAGCGCATGTCTTCGGTCGACATCGACACGGTCATGCCGCAGGACCTGATCAACGCCAAGCCGGCGGCCGCCGCCGTGCGCGAGTTCTTCGGCTCCTCGCAGCTCTCGCAGTTCATGGACCAGACCAACCCGCTGTCGGAGATCACCCACAAGCGCCGCCTGTCGGCACTTGGACCGGGCGGTCTGACCCGCGAGCGCGCCGGCTTCGAGGTCCGCGACGTGCATCCGACGCATTACGGCCGCATCTGCCCGATCGAGACGCCGGAAGGTCCGAACATCGGCCTGATCAACTCGCTCGCGACCTTCGCGCGCGTGAACAAGTACGGCTTCGTCGAGACGCCTTACCGCAAGGTCAAGGACGGCCGCGTCACCGACGAGGTCGTGTACCTCTCGGCGATGGAAGAGGGCCGCTATACGGTCGCGCAGGCCAACGTGCCGCTCGATCCGAAGGGCCGCTTCACCGAAGATCTCGTGGTCTGCCGTCACGCCGGCGAAGTCTTGCCGGTGACCCCGGACAAGGTCGACTACATGGACGTGTCGCCGAAGCAGCTCGTTTCGGTCGCGGCCGCGCTGATCCCGTTCCTCGAGAACGACGACGCCAACCGCGCGCTGATGGGCTCGAACATGCAGCGCCAGGCGGTGCCGCTGGTTCGCGCCGAAGCGCCGTTCGTCGGCACCGGCATGGAAGGCGTGGTTGCGCGTGACTCGGGTGCTGCGATCGCGGCGCGCCGTTCGGGCGTGATCGACCAGATCGACGCCACCCGCGTCGTGATCCGCGCCACGGAAGATCTCGATCCGACCAAGTCGGGCGTCGATATCTACCGGCTGATGAAGTACCAGCGCTCCAACCAGTCGACCTGCATCAACCAGCGTCCGCTGGTGAAGGTCGGCGACATCGTCAAGAAGGGCGACATCATCGCCGACGGTCCGTCGACCGATCTCGGCGAGCTCGCGCTCGGCCGGAACGTGCTCGTCGCGTTCATGCCGTGGAACGGCTACAACTTCGAAGACTCGATCCTGCTCTCCGAACGGATCGTGAAGGAAGACGTGTTTACCTCAATTCATATCGAAGAATTCGAGGTGATGGCCCGCGACACCAAGCTCGGACCCGAGGAAATCACCCGCGACATTCCGAACGTCTCGGAAGAAGCGCTGAAGAACCTCGACGAAGCCGGCATCGTGTACATCGGCGCGGAAGTACGCGCCGGCGACATCCTGGTCGGCAAGATCACGCCGAAGGGCGAAAGCCCGATGACGCCGGAAGAAAAGCTCCTGCGCGCCATCTTCGGCGAGAAGGCTTCCGACGTCCGCGACACCTCGCTGCGCGTTCCTCCGGGCGTGCAGGGCACCATCGTCGAAGTGCGCGTGTTCAACCGGCACGGCGTCGACAAGGACGAGCGTGCGCTGGCGATCGAGCGGGAAGAGATCGAGCGTCTGGCCAAGGACCGCGACGACGAGCAGGCGATCCTGGACCGCAACGTCTACAACCGTCTTGCCGAGCTGCTCGAAGGACGGCAGGGCATCGCCGGTCCGAAGGGCTTCAAGAAGGACACCAAGATCACCCGTGCGGTGCTCGAGGAGTACCCGAAGTCGCAGTGGTGGCTGTTCGCTTCGCCGAACGACAAGCTGATGGCCGAGATCGAGGCCATGCGGAAGCAGTACGACGAGTCGAAGAAGGGGCTGGAACAGCGCTTCCTCGACAAGGTCGAAAAGCTTCAGCGCGGTGACGAATTGCCGCCCGGCGTGATGAAGATGGTCAAGGTCTTCGTCGCGGTGAAGCGCAAGATCCAGCCCGGCGACAAGATGGCCGGCCGCCACGGCAACAAGGGCGTGGTGTCGAAGATCGTGCCGATCGAGGACATGCCGTTCCTCGAAGACGGTACGCATGCCGACATCGTGCTCAATCCGCTCGGCGTGCCTTCGCGCATGAACGTCGGACAGATCCTCGAGACCCATCTTGGCTGGGCCTGCGCCGGCCTCGGCAAGCGTATCGGCCAGACAGTCGATGCCTATTTGTCGAAGCAGGACATCAGGCCGCTGAAGGAAACCTTGAAGAAGGTCTACGGCGAGGACGAGACGATCAAGTCGCTCAACGACAACGAATTGATCGAGCTCGGCCACAATCTGAGCCGCGGCGTTCCGATCGCGACGCCGGTGTTCGACGGCGCCAAGGAAGCCGACATCGAGGAGATGCTGAAGCTTGCCGGTCTCGACGCTTCGGGTCAGTCGACCGTCTATGACGGCCGCACCGGCGATGCCTTCGATCGCAAGGTGACGGTGGGCTACATCTACATGCTCAAGCTGCACCATCTCGTCGACGACAAGATCCACGCGCGTTCGATCGGTCCGTACTCGCTCGTTACCCAGCAACCGCTGGGTGGCAAGGCGCAGTTCGGCGGCCAGCGCTTCGGCGAAATGGAAGTGTGGGCGCTCGAGGCTTACGGCGCGGCGTACACGCTCCAGGAGATGCTGACCGTGAAGTCGGACGACGTCGCCGGCCGTACCAAGGTGTACGAGGCGATCGTGCGTGGCGACGACACCTTCGAGGCCGGTATTCCGGAATCGTTCAACGTGCTGGTCAAGGAAATGCGCTCGCTCGGCCTCAACGTCGATCTGCACAATTCCAAGGTCGGACCGGGGACGGCGGAAGCGGCCGAGTAATACGACCCTCATGCCCGGCCTGAATGGCCGGGCATCGGCGCCCAGTCCTGGAATCGCAAGGGCAGGGTGCCCCGCATAGTGATTTTCGAATTTGCTGCCGGAGGCGACCGGCACGCGAGGAGAAGACGATGAACCAAGAAATTATGAATCTCTTTAATCCGACGACGCCGGCTCAGGTCTTCGACCAGATCCGGATCTCGATCGCGAGCCCCGAGAAGATTCTGTCCTGGTCGTACGGCGAGATCAAGAAGCCGGAAACCATCAACTACCGTACCTTCAAGCCCGAGCGCGACGGCCTGTTCTGCGCCCGCATCTTCGGGCCGATCAAGGACTACGAGTGCTTGTGCGGCAAGTACAAGCGCATGAAGTACAAGGGCATCATCTGCGAGAAGTGCTCGGTCGAGGTCACGCTGTCGCGCGTCCGGCGCGAGCGCATGGGCCATATCGAGCTCGCGGCCCCCGTCGCCCACATCTGGTTCCTGAAGTCGCTGCCCTCGCGCATCGGCCTCCTGCTCGACATGACGTTGAAGGATCTCGAGCGGATCCTCTACTTCGAATATTACGTCGTGCTCGAGCCGGGCCTCACCGCGCTGAAGGACCGTCAGCTCTTGTCGGAAGACGAGTATCTGAAGGCGCAGGACGAATACGGCCAGGATTCCTTCACCGCCATGATCGGCGCGGAAGCGATTCGCGAGCTGCTCAAGGGCATGGACCTCGAGAAGCTCGAGCTGACCTTGCGTGCGGAGATGCAGGAGACCGACTCCGACATCAAGCACAAGAAGCTCGCCAAGCGCCTGAAGATCGTGGAAGCGTTCCGCCACTCCGGCAACAAGCCGGAATGGATGATCATGACGGTGGTTCCGGTGATTCCGCCGGACCTGCGTCCGCTGGTGCCGCTGGATGGCGGCCGCTTCGCGACCTCGGACCTCAACGATCTCTACCGCCGCGTCATTAACCGCAACAACCGCCTGAAGCGGCTGATGGAGCTGCGCGCGCCGGACATCATCATCCGCAACGAGAAGCGCATGCTTCAGGAGGCCGTCGACGCGCTGTTCGACAACGGCCGCCGCGGCCGCGTCATCACCGGTGCCAACAAGCGTCCGCTGAAGTCGCTCGCCGACATGCTCAAAGGCAAGCAGGGCCGGTTCCGTCAGAACCTGCTCGGCAAGCGCGTCGACTATTCGGGCCGTTCGGTGATCGTGGTCGGTCCCGAGCTGCGCCTGCATCAGTGCGGTCTGCCGAAGAAGATGGCGCTCGAACTGTTCAAGCCGTTCATCTACTCGCGGCTTGACGCCAAGGGCCTGTCCACCACCGTGAAGCAGGCCAAGAAGCTGGTCGAGAAGGAGCGGCCCGAGGTCTGGGACATCCTGGACGAGGTCATCCGCGAGCATCCCGTGCTGCTCAACCGCGCACCGACGCTGCATCGCCTCGGCATCCAGGCGTTCGAGCCCGTGCTGATCGAGGGCAAGGCGATCCAACTCCACCCGCTGGTCTGCGCCGCGTTCAACGCCGACTTCGACGGCGACCAGATGGCCGTGCACGTTCCGCTGTCGCTGGAAGCGCAGCTGGAAGCGCGCGTCCTGATGATGTCGACCAACAACATCCTGCATCCGGCGAACGGCCAGCCGATCATCGTGCCGTCGCAGGACATCGTGCTCGGTCTCTACTACGTCTCCATCATGCGCGAAGGCCTGCCCGGCGAGGGCAAGATCTTCGGCGAGATGGCGGAGCTCGAGCACGCGCTGCACGCGAAGGTCATCCACCTCCACACCAAGATCAAGTACCGGTGGGAAGGCATCGACGAGACCGGCAAGATCTCCAGGCGCTGGATCGAGACCACCGCCGGCCGCGTAATGCTGGGCAATTTGCTGCCGAAGAACCCGCGCGTTCCGTACGAGATCATCAACAAGCTGATGACCAAGCGCGAGATCTCCGGCGTCATCGACCAGGTCTACCGCCACTGCGGCCAGAAGGAGACGGTGATCTTCTGCGACCGCATCATGGCGCTCGGCTTCTACAACGCGTTCAAGGCCGGCATCTCGTTCGGCAAGGACGACATGGTCGTGCCGCACTCCAAGTGGAAGATCGTCGACGCTACCCGTACGCTGGCGAAGGATTTCGAGCAGCAGTACAACGACGGTCTGATTACCCATGGCGAGAAGTACAACAAGGTCGTCGACGCCTGGTCGAAGGCCACGGAAGAAATCGCCAAGGCGATGATGAAGGAGATCTCCTCGACCAAGAAGACGGCGAGTGGGGCGGATGCCGACATCAACTCGATCTACATGATGGCTCACTCCGGTGCCCGCGGTTCGCCGGCCCAGATGCGCCAGCTCGCCGGCATGCGCGGCCTGATGGCCAAGCCGTCGGGCGAGATCATCGAGACGCCGATCATCTCGAACTTCAAGGAAGGCCTCTCGGTGCTCGAGTACTTCAACTCGACCCACGGCGCCCGCAAGGGCCTCGCGGACACCGCGTTGAAGACCGCGAACTCCGGCTATCTGACCCGTCGTCTCGTCGACGTCGCGCAGGATTGCATCATCACGCAGGACGATTGCGGCACCAAGCTCGGCATCAAGATGCGCGCCATCGTCGATGCCGGCACCGTGGTCGCTTCGCTCGGCTCGCGCATCCTCGGACGCACGGCCTGCGAAGACGTGCGTGACAGCACGGGCAAGGTGATCTTCAAGCGCGGTACGCTGATGGAAGAGAGCCATCTGGATGCCATCCATCAGGGCGGCGTCCAGGAGGTGAAGATCCGCTCGGCGCTGACCTGCGAGCTCGTCAACGGCATCTGCGGCAAGTGCTACGGCCGCGATCTCGCTCGCGGCACGCCGGTCAACCACGGCGAAGCGGTCGGGGTCATCGCGGCCCAGTCGATCGGCGAGCCGGGCACCCAGCTCACCATGCGCACCTTCCACATCGGCGGTGCGGCGCAGCTGAACGAGCAATCTTTCGTCGAATCCAACTTCGACGGCAAGATCGTGATCAGGAACAAGGCCATCGCCCGCAATAGCGAAGGCCACCTGGTCGCGATGGTTCGCAACATGGTGATCGCGATCGTCGATGCCGACGGCACCGAGCGTGCGACGCACCGTATTCAGTACGGTTCGCGCCTGCACGTCGACGAGGGCGACATGGTCAAGCGTGGCCAGCGTATCGTGGAATGGGATCCCTACACCCGTCCGCTCCTCACCGAGGTCGAAGGTACTATCGGCTTCGAGGATCTGGTCGAGGGACAGTCGATCTCGGAAACGCTCGACGAGGCCACCGGTATTGCCAAGCGCGTGGTCATCGACTGGCGCTCGATGCGCGGCGGCGGGGACCTGCGTCCCGCCATCGTGATCAAGGGCAAGGACGGCAAGGTGCTCAAGCTCGCCCGTGGCGGCGATGCCCGCTACATGCTGTCGGTCGATGCCATTCTGTCGGTCGATGTCGGCGCCAAGGTCCAGGCGGGCGACATTCTCGCCCGTGTCTCGACCGAAAGCGCCAAGACGCGCGACATCACCGGCGGTCTGCCGCGGGTGGCGGAACTGTTCGAGGCTCGGCGTCCGAAGGATGCGGCGATCATCGCCGAAATCGCGGGCACCATCCGGTTTGGGCGCGACTACAAGAACAAGCGTCGCATCTCGATCGAGCCGATGGACAAGACCGAAGAGGCGCGCGAGTACCTGATCCCGAAGGGCAAGCACATCCACCTTCAGGACGGCGACGTCGTCGAAAAGGGCGACTTCATCGTGGAAGGCAATCCGGCGCCGCACGACATTTTGGCGGTCAAGGGCATCGAGGAACTCGCGGCCTATCTGGTCAACGAGATCCAGGAGGTCTATCGGCTCCAGGGCGTGCTCATCAACGATAAGCACATCGAGGTGATCGTCCGTCAGATGCTCCAGAAGGTGGAAGTCACCGACCAGGGCGACACGGACATGATCTCGGGCGAGCAGATCGACAAGATCGAGTTCGACCAGATCAACGCGAAGGCCAAGGAAGAGGGCAAGAAGATCGCCACGGGGACGCCGGTTCTGCTCGGCATCACCAAGGCGAGCCTTCAGACCCGCTCCTTCTTCTCGGCGGCCTCGTTCCAGGAGACCACCCGCGTCCTCACGGAAGCGGCGGTCAACGGCAAGGTCGATCCGCTCGAAGGCCTCAAGGAGAACGTCATCGTCGGCCGGCTGATTCCGGCAGGCACCGGCGCCTCCATGGCGAAGATCCGCGAAGTCGCTGTGAAGCGCGACAAGATGATCCTCGACGAGCGCGAGAAGCAGGCGGCGGTCGTGCCGCCGGCGCCGGAAGTGGAGCCGATGGCGCTGCCACCTGCGGAATGATCGTTCATCCGTAGGAATACCGAGGACACTGAAAAGGCCGGCGAAAGCCGGCCTTTTTGCTGCTTTGTTTCCCTGTTGCGGTGCAGGATCAACCTTTGTTCATCTTTCCTTCAGGCGCAAAAGCGCTTCTGCTAGGAGAGCTTAGACCGGTGGTCCCGTGAAGGGGGCGGGCCGGAGACCACGGAATTCTCATGCTTGATCTCGCAATCGTAGGCGGCGGCCCCGGCGGGCTGATGAGCGCTTGGTATCTGAAGCGCAAGCTTGGCGACCTCTGCCGCGTCACCATCTACGAGGCATCCGACCGGCTCGGCGGCAAGATCGTCACGCGCAAATTCGATTCCGCGCCCGCGATGTACGAGGCCGGCGTTGCCGAGATCTACGACTACTCGATGACCGGGCCGGATCCGTTGCGCGAGTTGATCCAGCATTTCGGCCTGCAGACCATTCCGATGGATGCCGAGCAGGTGCAGTTCGGCGGTGAGCTCCTCAACGACGTCGCGGGCATGCGCCGCAAATACGGTGCCAAGACCGCAGCCGCAATCGAGGCGTTCCGTAAGCGCTGCGCCGAGGCGATGACGCCGATCGAGTACTACGAGGGTGTCGGCGCGCACGACAACGAGAATCCCTGGGCCTACAAGACCGCCGAACAGGTGCTCGACGAGGAGGTCGAGGACGAGACCGCAAAGCGATTCTTCAAGGTGATGGCGCGCTCGGACCTCGCGACCGAGAGCCACAACACCAACGGGCTCAACGCGCTCAAGAACTACCTGATGGATGTCGACGGCTATATCGGCCTCTATTCCATCCAGAACGGCAACGAGCAGCTCATCGAGTGCCTCCAGTCGGAGGTCAATGCCGACATCCAGCTCAATCACCGAATCCTCACGGTCGGCAAGGCGCCGACCGGCCGCTATCAACTCAAGATGATGAACGGCAAGGGGCCGGAGACGCGCGACTTCGACCTTGTGCTGGTCTGTCTGCCGCATTCCTGGCTCGGGACCGTCGGCTGGGAAGGCGAACAGCTCCGCAAGTCGATGGTCAAGCACGTCGCGTACTTCGACCGTCCTGCGCACTATTTGCGTGTCTCGATCCTGTTCGACACGCCGTTCTGGGGCGACAAGATCGCCGGCGCCTGGTTCATGTCGGAAGCCTTTGGCGGTTGCTGCGTCTATAACGAGGGCGTCCGCCATGATGTGGGCAAGCACGGCGTGCTGAACTGGCTGATTCCGGGCTCCGATGCGCTGGCCTTTGCGAATCTCTCCGACCGGGAGCTGATCGATGCCGCGCTGAAATCGCTTCCGGCATCGCTCGGCGATGCACGCGCGCATTTCATAGAAGGCAAGATCCACCGCTGGCTGTCCTCGGTGAACGCGATTCCGGGCGGCTTGCCCGTGCGCGACGTCATGACCAACCACCGGCCCGAGCCGAAGGAACATCCCGGAATCGTGGTGGTCGGCGACTATCTGTTCGACTCGACGCTGAACGGCCTGCTCGATTCCTCGGACGCGGCGACCGACATCATCTTGACCGAGATGATGCGCTTGCGCCGCGAGCGTTCGCAGGACGACAAGCCGCTCTCGGACAAGATCGATCGTGCCTATTTTGACAATTATCGCGGCCAGGGCCCCTACAGCGAGGTGTGGCAACACTTCACGGATCCCGACTATCTCACAAAACTGATCGGCATCGTCTGGGGCAAGGCCAAAGGCACGAAGCTCTTGATCGCGGGCTCGGCCAGCGGCGAGCTTGTCGGCGCGCTACGTGATCGCGGCATCGATGCCTTCGGTATCGAGAACAACCGCACCATTCACGCCAGAACGCCGAAGGCGCTGAGGAAGTACAACAAGCTCGGTTCGATCACCGACATGCCGTTCAAGGACGGTGCGTTCGACTTCGTGTTCGAGACCAGCCTCTGCCATGTTTCCCCGAAGCAGGTGGTCCGTGCGATCAGGGAGCTGAACCGTGTGGTCAAGACCGGGCTCGTGTTCGGCTCGATCACCTCGGACATGGCGCCGGCACTGATCGACCGCTACGACCTTCTGCGCGGCGTCAAGAAGCTCGGCACCTGGTGGGAATGGTCCGAACTGTTCTTCGGCAACGGCTTCGAGCTGTCGATGCACCGCAAGGACTGCACCGACGCGCTCTGGGAGACCACGCTCGCCGCCAACAAGGGCCCGGGCCAGTGGTACGCCGACGCCGATTCCTTGCGCTATTCCTTTTTCGACAAGGTCGAGGATGAGGAAGACGACTAGCCGCCTGAAGCGGGCGCCTTCGCCAATTGTTTTGCCGAATTCATCTTGATCGCATAGAATCGATGCAGTAGCGGTTGGCGCTATTTCCTGCTTTCTCTGCGGTCATGCCGGCCGTCAGCATCGGTTGGTTTCATGGCGTCCAAGCCCCTCCCGCCCGACAAACAGAAGCTCGCCGCGGAAGAGGCGGCCGAGCTCGACGACAAGCTTGTCCCTACCGCCAAGCCGGACCTTGAAGACGACGAGGACGATGAAGACGAGGAGGATGGCGGGCTGGAGCTCGATGACGACGATGAGGACGAGGACCTCGTCGTCTTTACCGCGCGCGAGGCCGCCGGCGCGCTCGCGACCATCCTGGGTTTCGTCAAACCCTTCCTGTTCAACTACAAGCAGATGCTGTCCTTCGTGGCGTTCGGCGTCTTCGTCGAGACGCTCTTCAACGTCATCATGCCGCTCAGCCTGAAGTACCTGATCGACGACGCGCTCGGCGAGGAGGATTTTCAGGCGCTGTACAAGATCCTCGGCGTGCTCGCGGTCGCGGGCATATTCACCTCGATCGTCGCGGTCTGGTACGAGCGCTGGGATGCGCGGCTCGCGGCGTGCATCATTTCCGACGTCCGCAAACGGCTGTTCGAGCACGTCCAGGACCTGCCGGCGGCCTATTTCGGCCGCACCAAGCGCGGCGAGATCCTGTCGCGCTTCTCAGTCGACCTCGCGGCCTTCGAGGGTTCGGTCAAGACCTTCGCCAACAGCGCGGCATTGCCGTTCCTGGAGCTGATCGCGGGCATCATCCTGATGGTGTTCCTGAACTGGCAGCTCGCGGCGGTTGCGCTGCTGGTGTTCCCGATCACGCTGATCGGTCCCCGCATGCTGACGCCGAAGGCTGTCCAGGCGAATTACGAGCAGAAGCTCAATGAATCTGCGCTGCTCGGCATGGTGCAGGAGAACGTGGCGGCGCAGGCCGTGATCAAGGCGTTCAGCCTGCAACGCCGGATGTTCGGCTTCTTCAAATTCCGCAACGACGAGACGCGAAACAGGATGGCCTCGGCGGCGTTCCTGTCGACCATGGTGGAGCGGACGGTCACCATCTCGGTGCTGCTCTTGCATCTCGTCGTGCTCGCGATCGGCGCATATCTGGCGACGAAGGGGCAGATTACCATCGGCACCTTCGTCACCTTCGAGAGTGCGTTCTGGGAGGTGTCCTACAACATCGCCCATGTGATGCATTTCATCCCCGTGTCGATCTCCGCGGCAGCCGCGATCCGTCATATGCAGGAGTTGCTCGACGAGCCCACGCGCAGCGCCGATCGTGCCGGCGCGCCCGATCTGCCCCGCATCACCAACGACATCACCTTCGACCACGTGACGTTCCAGTACGAAGGCAGCCAGACGCCGGTGCTGGACAATCTCAGCCTCAAGCTCAATGTCGGCAAGCGCATTGCCATCGTCGGTCCGTCCGGCTCCGGCAAGAGCACGCTGCTGAATCTGATCCTGCGGCTCTATGTGCCGGACGAGGGGCGCGTCACCATCGACGGCGTCGACGTCCGCAAGGTGACGCTGGACTCCCTGCGCCGGAGCATGGCGGTGGTGTTCCAGGAGAATATGCTGTTCAACATGTCGATCCGGGAGAACATTCGGCTCGGCAAGGAGGGCGCGACCGATGAGGAGGTGGAGGAGGCGGCCAGGAAAGCCGAGATCCACCGTTACATCATGAGCCTGCCGCAACGATACGACACGCCGGTGGGCGAGCGCGGCGATACCTTGTCGGGCGGCCAGCGCCAGCGCATCGCGATCGCGCGCGCGGTCATCCGTAATCCTTCCGTGCTGCTGCTCGACGAAGCCACTTCGGCGCTCGACCAGACCACGGAAGCTGCGATCAACCGCACGCTGCTGAAGGTCGCCAAGGGCCGCACCATGATCTGGTCGACCCACCGCCTGACCTCGGTGGTCGAGATGGACGAGATCATCGTGATTTCAGGGGGCAGGGCGATCGAGCGCGGCTCGCATGCCGAGCTGCTCGCCAAGAACGGCACCTATCGCAAGCTGTGGAACGACCAGATCCACCAACCGCATGGCGCGCCGGCTCACGTCGACGAGGACAGCGACGAAGACGACGAGGATGAAGACGACCTCGACGAGGACGATGAGGAGGAGTGACCGAGGAAGTTCGGCTCCAGATCGAAGGCTGCTCCAAGCGGCCGCAATAGTCCCTGAACCGACCAGGCAATGAAGCGTGCCCAGCGCTGCGCCGTCCAATAAGGGCTTGTCGCAATGGAGACTGAGCGGAAATCGAAGGCCTTCGCGGCCGACCAATCGTCGCACTCCCGCTTGACCGGGTCTGCGTAGAAGGCGGCGATCTTGCTTGTATCCATCCCGTCGGAGGCCAGCCACTGCGGGATATAGACGTTGCAGAGCCGCTCGACGTCGGTGAAGACCTTGTCGCACCCGGTGCCGGCGGCCGGGCAGGAGGTCGAGAAGGCATCGCCCACCAGCACGAGACCCGGCTGGCCGCTGGCATCGTTCACATAGAGATCGACCGGACGGATTTTCAGCTCACTGGGAATGTCGAATGGTCCGGTGATGTGCTTGAGCCGTGGCAGCGCAGCGTTCAACGTCTCGGCCGGCGCGCGGCGCAGCTCACGCAGCCAGGGATCGTCGAAGCTGCGATAGACGAACAGATTGGCGCGCATCCGCGTCCCGATCGGAAAAAGCGTGAGGTAGGGGATGCGGTCGCTCGGCCGTTCCGAGAAATAGGTCAGCGCAGGGAAGTCGAACGAGTCCCGTCCCGCGGGCACCACGTCGAACCCGATCGAAATCGAATGGCAGGCACTGACGACTTTTCGGGCGATTCCCAGCTGGTGGCGCAGGCCGACATTGAGTCCGTTGGCGAGCACGACCAGCCGGGCGGAGACCATCGCGTCGTTGGAGAGAGTGACCTTCTGCCGCTCCGCACTCGTCTCGACCGAGACAGCCTTGGCGCAGATGCGCTCGACGCCGGCAGGAATTTCGTCGCGGACAGCGTTGACGAGGGAATCGTAGAGGATGTTGAACTGCCGGCTCGGCGCCTTGTCGAGAAGGCGGCCGAAGCGCGCGATCCAGTTCTCACCCACAAAGGTCGCGCGGTGCAACACCGATTCGGCGATTCCCGTCTGCAGGAATCGCCCGACCTGCACGTGACCGCTGAGTTTTTCGACCCGAAAGTCCGCCGAATAGCTCTCATGCGGATCGATCAGGATGGTCGAAATGCCGCTACGGCCGAGCATCGCGGCGGCGGTCGAGCCGGACAATCCCCCGCCGATAATGGCAATGTCGGTGTACCGCATGGCGCTAATCTCTGCCCAAGGCGGCACATTGGCGCTCCAACAGGAAAGAAAGCCTTAGCCAATGGTTATAAAAGTATATTTAGCCCGGGTATAAATAGGTTTCGGAGGTGGCGGGACGCGCTCTTCATTTCTATCTCACGAAGGCGCAGCGAGCGGCCCAAGAAGCGATTTCGGCAGGTGCGGGAAGCGCTTCTGACTGACGTTTCGCCTTGACTTGACCGACTCCCACTTATAGAACCCCCTCACTTAACGACAGGCGGTGAGCATCGCCAACGTCGGAACGGGCCACCTGTTTGATCCCCTGGGATCACCAAGACAGGCACCAACCTCGACGAATGCCGCTCAAACGCTGTCGATCATAGCTAGGCAATGCCAGTGCGATTTTAGTTCTCTTGAGCATGTTCTCTCGAGATCGAATTCGGATGCATGACCTCGGTGCGCGGGCCGCAGCTTCAAGCTGACCGGTTCAACTACTGCGGTCCTCTGTGGCGTCGAAGCGCTTTCCGCCCGTTGATGGGTGGTTGGCGCGATTTCGCTTTGTGCGGATTGTTCCGCGGAAGGCGGCCTCGTCGGGCGGGTAGCTCGAAAGAATTTGCGGACCCGGTGACGGGCCGCGGCAGAACACAAAGGGTAATGCCAGGATGCCGACGATCAACCAGCTGATCGCTCAACCGCGGGAAGTGCAGAAGTCGCGCAAGAAGGTGCCGGCGCTGCAGCAGTCGCCGCAGAAGCGCGGTGTTTGCACGCGCGTTTACACCACGACCCCGAAGAAGCCGAACTCGGCGCTTCGTAAGGTTGCCAAGGTGCGCCTGACCAACGGCTTCGAGGTGATCGGCTACATCCCCGGTGAGGGCCATAACCTCCAGGAGCACTCGGTGGTCATGATCCGCGGCGGTCGCGTCAAGGACTTGCCCGGCGTGCGCTACCACATCCTCCGCGGCGTTCTGGATACCCAGGGCGTCAAGAACCGTAAGCAGCGCCGTTCGAAGTACGGCGCCAAGCGTCCGAAGTAAGCGGGAACCAGGTCCATGTCTCGTCGCCATTCTGCCGAAAAGCGCGAAGTCCTTCCCGATCCGAAGTTCGGGAATATCATCGTCACGAAGTTCATGAATTCGGTGATGTACGCCGGAAAGAAGTCGGTCGCCGAAGGCATCGTCTACGGCGCGTTCGGCCTCATCGAAAGCAAGACCAAGCAGAACCCGCTCGGCGTGTTCGAGCAGGCACTCGAGAACGTCATGCCGACGATCGAAGTGCGCTCCCGCCGCGTCGGCGGCGCGACCTATCAGGTTCCGGTCGAAGTTCGCTCGGTGCGCCGTCAGGCGCTGGGCATTCGCTGGCTGATCTCGGCTGCGCGCGATCGCAACGAGAAGACGATGACCGAGCGGCTCTCTGCGGAGCTCCTGGATGCGTCGAACAACCGGGGTAACGCCGTCAAGAAGCGCGAAGACGTGCACCGGATGGCGGAAGCCAACCGCGCCTTCTCGCACTATCGCTGGTAACGGCGACACACGGAATCTAAGGAACACTCCATGCCCCGCGTTCATGCCATAGAGAATTACCGCAACTTCGGTATCATGGCGCATATCGATGCCGGCAAGACCACGACCACCGAGCGCATCCTCTATTACACCGGCAAGAGCCACAAAATCGGCGAAGTGCACGAAGGTGCCGCGACGATGGACTGGATGGAGCAGGAGCAGGAGCGCGGCATTACGATTACGTCGGCCGCGACCACCGCGTTCTGGGAAGGCAAGCGTCTCAACATCATCGACACTCCCGGCCACGTCGACTTCACCATCGAAGTCGAGCGCAGCCTGCGCGTGCTCGACGGCGCCGTGTGCGTGCTCGACTCGAACCAGGGCGTCGAGCCCCAGACCGAGACGGTCTGGCGCCAGGGCGACAAGTACAAAGTTCCGCGCATCGTCTTCGCCAACAAGATGGATAAGACCGGCGCTGACTTCTACAAGTGCATGCAGGACATCGTCGACCGCCTCGGCGCAAAGCCGATCGCGATCCAGCTTCCGATCGGCTCCGAGAACAACTTCAAGGGCCTGGTCGACCTCGTTCGCATGAAGGGCGTGGTCTGGGAAGAAGAGAAGCTCGACGCCAAGTTCGTGGACATCGATATTCCCGAGGACATGGTCGAGAAGGCCAAGGAATATCGCGAGAAGTTGTTGGAAGCCGCCGTCGAGCTCGACGACGAAGTTCTCGCCGCTTACCTCGACGGCAAGGAGCCCGATGAGCCGACGTTGAAGCGCTTGATCCGCAAGGCCGTGCTGACTGGCGCGTTCTTCCCGGTATTGTGCGGCTCGGCGTTCAAGAACAAGGGCGTGCAGCCTCTGCTCGACGCGGTCGTGGATTATCTGCCGTCGCCGGTTGACGTGCCCGCCATCAAGGGCGTCGATGAAGACGGCAACGAGGTCGTTCGCCTGCCGGACGACAAGGAGCCGCTGGCTCTGTTGGCCTTCAAGATCATGGACGACCCGTTCGTCGGCACCATCACCTTCTGCCGCATCTATTCCGGCACGCTGCTGTCGGGCACCGGCGTCATCAATTCGACGCGCGACCGCAAGGAGCGCATCGGCCGCATGTTGCTGATGCATGCGAACAACCGCGAAGACATCAAGGAAGCCTATGCCGGCGACATCGTCGCACTGGCTGGCCTGAAGGAAGCGCGCACCGGTGACACGCTGTGCGATCCCGACAAGGCGGTGATCCTCGAAAAGATGGAATTCCCCGAGCCCGTCATCGAGATCGCGATCGAGCCCAAGTCCAAGGCCGACCAGGAAAAGCTGGGCGTGGCGCTGGCGAAGCTCGCCGCGGAGGATCCGTCCTTCCGCGTGTCGACCGATCAGGAGTCCGGCCAGACCATCCTCAAGGGCATGGGCGAGCTCCATCTCGACATCAAGGTCGACATTCTCCGCCGCACCTACAAGGTCGATGCCAACATCGGCGCGCCGCAGGTGGCGTTCCGTGAGCGCGTCACCAAGAGGTCCGAAGTCAAGTACACCCACAAGAAGCAGACCGGCGGTACCGGACAGTTCGCGGAAGTGTCGATCATCGTGGAGCCGAACGAGCCCGGCAAGGGCTACGAGTTCGAGTCCAAGGTCGTCGGCGGTGCGGTGCCGAAGGAATACATCCCCGGCGTCGAGAAGGGCATCAACAGCGTGCTGAGTTCCGGCGTGGTCGCGGGCTTCCCCGTGGTCGACGTCAAGGTTCAGCTCGTCGACGGCAAGTATCACGACGTCGATTCGTCGGCGCTCGCCTTCGAAATCGCATCGCGTGCTGCATTCCGCGAAGCCTTGCAGAAGGGCAAGTCCGTCCTGCTCGAGCCGATCATGAAGGTCGAAGTGGTGACCCCGGAAGATTACACCGGCTCCGTCATCGGCGACCTGAATTCGCGGCGCGGTCAGATCCAGGGTCAGGACATGCGCGGCAACGCCAACGTCATCAACGCGATGGTGCCGCTCATGAACATGTTCGGTTACGTGAATAACCTGCGCTCGATGAGCCAGGGTCGCGCAACCTTCACCATGCAGTTCGACCACTACGCAGAAGCGCCGGCCAACGTGTCGGCAGAAGTCCAGAAGAAGTTTGCCTGATTGTCGTCGGTCTCGAACTGACGATTGAACGGAGAGTCAAATGGCCAAAGCAAAGTTTGAACGTAACAAGCCGCACTGCAACATCGGCACCATCGGTCACGTCGACCATGGCAAGACGTCGCTGACCGCGGCGATCACCAAGGTCCTCGCCGAAGCCGGCGGCGCGACGTTCACCGCGTACGACCAGATCGACAAGGCGCCGGAAGAGAAGGCGCGCGGCATCACGATCTCGACGGCGCACGTCGAATACGAGACCAAGAACCGCCACTACGCGCACGTCGACTGCCCCGGCCACGCCGACTACGTGAAGAACATGATCACCGGCGCCGCCCAGATGGACGGTGCGATCCTGGTCGTGTCGGCCGCCGACGGTCCGATGCCGCAGACCCGCGAGCACATCCTGCTCGCCCGCCAGGTCGGCGTTCCCGCGCTCGTCGTGTTCCTCAACAAGTGCGACATGGTCGACGATCCGGAACTGCTCGAGCTCGTCGAGCTCGAGGTCCGCGAGCTGCTCTCGAAGTACGAATTCCCGGGCGACACCATCCCGATCATCAAGGGCTCGGCGCTTGCCGCCCTCGAAGATTCCGATAAGACGCTCGGCCATGACGCCATCCTCGAGCTGATGAAGCAGGTCGACGCTTACATTCCGCAGCCGGAGCGTCCGGTCGATCTGCCGTTCCTGATGCCGGTTGAAGACGTGTTCTCGATCTCGGGCCGCGGCACCGTCGTGACCGGCCGTGTCGAGCGCGGTATCGTCAAGGTCGGCGAGGAAATCGAGATCGTCGGTCTGCGCGCCACGCAGAAGACCACGGTCACCGGTGTCGAAATGTTCCGCAAGCTGCTCGATCAAGGCCAGGCCGGCGACAACATCGGTGCGCTGCTTCGCGGTACCAAGCGCGAGGACGTCGAGCGCGGCCAGGTGCTGTGCAAGCCGGGTTCGGTCAAGCCGCACACCAAGTTCAAGGCTGAGGCCTACATCCTCACCAAGGAAGAGGGCGGCCGCCACACTCCCTTCTTCACCAACTACCGTCCGCAGTTCTACTTCCGCACCACCGACGTGACCGGTGTCGTGCATCTGCCGGAAGGCACCGAGATGGTGATGCCGGGCGACAACATCGCGATGGAAGTGCACCTGATCGTGCCGATCGCGATGGAAGAGAAGCTCCGCTTCGCGATCCGCGAAGGTGGCCGCACCGTCGGCGCCGGCGTCGTCGCCTCGATCATCGAGTAATTACGAGAATAGGGATCGGCGAATAGCGAATGTGACATTCGCTATTCGCTATTCGCCACCCCATTGAAGAAAGACCACGGCAATGAACGGCCAAAACATTCGCATCCGTCTCAAGGCGTTCGACCATCGTATCCTCGATACGTCGACCCGCGAGATCGTGAACACGGCGAAGCGCACCGGCGCGCAGGTCCGCGGACCCATTCCGCTGCCCACCCGCATCGAGAAGTTCACCGTCAACCGTTCGCCGCACGTCGACAAGAAGAGCCGCGAGCAGTTCGAGATGCGCACTCACAAGCGCCTGCTCGACATCGTCGATCCGACCCCGCAGACCGTCGATGCTTTGATGAAGCTCGACTTGGCCGCCGGTGTCGACGTCGAGATCAAGCTCTAAGATTTTTGGATCACGTTCGCCACTAGCGGACAGAAAGAACAGGAAGCACGCCGATGCGCTCCGGAGTGATCGCACAAAAGGTCGGGATGACGCGGGTCTTTACAGAGGCCGGCGAACATATCCCCGTGACCGTGCTGAAGCTCGGCAATTGCCAGGTCGTAGGCCACCGCACCGAAGAGAAAAACGGTTATGTCGCGCTCCAGCTTGGTTCTGGCAGCCGCAAGACCGTGTACATGCCCAAGGCGGAGCGCGGCCAGTTCGCGGTCGCCAAGGTCGAGCCGAAGCGGCAGGTCGAGGAATTCCGCGTCTCCGCGGATCAGATGATCCCCGTCGGTGCAGAGATCCTGGCCGACCACTTTGTCGTCGGTCAGTTCGTCGACGTCACCGGTACTTCGGTCGGTAAGGGTTTTGCCGGCGGTATGAAGCGCTGGAACTTCGGCGGTCTGCGCGCCACTCACGGCGTCTCGGTCTCGCACCGTTCGATCGGTTCGACCGGTGGCCGTCAGGACCCGGGCAAGACCTGGAAGAACAAGAAGATGCCCGGTCACATGGGCGTCGACCGCATCACCACGCTCAACCTTCGGGTCGTCCAGCTCGATGTCGAACGCGGTCTGATCCTCGTCGAAGGCGCCGTTCCCGGCTCCAAGGGCGGCTGGATCCGCGTGCGCGACGCCGTCAAGAAGCCGCTGCCTAAGGAAGCTCCGAAGCCCGGCAAGTTCAAGGTTGCTGGCGAAGCGGACGCTGCTCCGGCTGCGCAGGAGGCGTGAGATGGAATTGAAGGTCACGACCCTTGAAGGTAAGGAAGCCGGCTCGGTCCAGCTTTCCGACACCATTTTCGGCCTCGAGCCGCGCCAGGACATCATTGCACGTTGCGTGCAGTGGCAACTCAACAAGCGCCAGGCCGGTACGCACAAGGCCAAGGGCCGCGCCGAGATCTGGCGCACCGGCAAGAAGATGTACAAGCAGAAGGGTACCGGTGGTGCTCGTCACGGCTCGGCCCGGGTGCCGCAGTTCCGCGGCGGTGGCCGTGCCTTCGGTCCGGTGGTGCGTTCGCACGCCACCGACCTGCCGAAGAAGGTCCGTGCGCTCGCCCTCAAGCATGCGCTCTCGGCCAAGGCCAAGGACGGCGATCTCATCGTGATCGACAAGGCCGCCCTGGAAGCTGCCAAGACCAAGGCGCTGCTCGGTCATTTCTCCGGTCTGGGTTTGACCAACGCGCTGATCATCGACGGCGCCGAGCTCAACAACGGCTTCGCCGCTGCGGCCCGCAACATCCCGAACATGGACGTGCTGCCGATCCAGGGCATCAACGTCTATGACATCCTGCGCCGTCGGAAGCTTGTTCTGACCAAGGCCGCCATCGATGCGCTGGAGGCGCGCTTCAAATGACGAAGAACATCGAGCCTCGCCACTACGACGTGATCCTGTCGCCGGTCGTGACCGAAAAGGCCACGATCGCCTCGGAGCACAACAAGGTGCTGTTCAAGGTGGCCGCGAAGGCGACCAAGCCGCAGATCAAGGAAGCGATCGAGAAGCTGTTCGACGTCAAGGTCAAGAGTGTCAACACGCTGGTCCGCAAGGGCAAGACCAAGATCTTCCGCGGCAATCTCGGCTCGCAGTCGAACTCCAAGCGCGCGATCGTGACTCTCGAAGAGGGTCACCGGATCGACGTGACCACCGGTCTGTAAGGTCGTACGACGATGGCACTGAAGACATTCAATCCCACGACGCCGGGCCAGCGCCAGCTGGTCATGGTCGATCGTTCGGCCCTCTACAAGGGCAAGCCGGTCAAGGCGCTCACCGAAGGCAAGCACTCCTCCGGCGGCCGTAACAACACCGGTCGCATCACCGTGCGCTTCCGCGGCGGTGGTCATAAGCGAACGTTGCGTACCGTCGATTTCAAGCGCGACAAGGTCGATGCGCCCGCGACGGTCGAGCGGCTGGAGTACGATCCGAACCGCACCGCATTCATCGCGTTGGTCAAGTACGAAGACGGCACCCAGGCCTATATCCTGGCGCCGCAGCGTTTGGCCGTCGGTGATTCCGTCGTCGCCGGCAACTATGTCGACGTGAAGCCGGGCAATGTCATGCCGCTCGGCAACATGCCGGTCGGCACGATCATCCACAACATCGAGGTCAAGATCGGGAAGGGCGGCCAGCTCGCCCGTTCCGCGGGCACCTATGCCCAGCTCGTCGGTCGCGACCAGGACTACGTGATCATCCGCCTGAACTCGGGCGAACAGCGCCTGGTGCACGGCCGTTGCCGCGGCACGATCGGCGCGGTGTCGAACCCGGATCACATGAACACGTCGATCGGCAAGGCCGGCCGCAACCGTTGGCTGGGCCGCAAGCCGCACAACCGCGGCGTTTCGATGAACCCGATCGACCATCCGCACGGCGGTGGTGAAGGTCGTACCTCGGGCGGCCGCCACCCGGTTACTCCGTGGGGCAAGCCGACCAAGGGCAAGAAGACCCGCTCCAACAAGTCGACCAACAAATTCATTCTCCTAAGCCGCCACAAGCGGAAGAAGTAAGGAACGCCGGACATGGTTCGTTCAGTCTGGAAAGGCCCGTTCGTCGAGGGTTCTCTGCTCAAGAAGGCAGATGCCGCGCGCTCGTCCGGCCGTCACGACGTCATCAAGATCTGGAGCCGTCGCTCGACGATCCTGCCGCAATTCGTCGGCCTGACCTTCGGCGTCTACAACGGTCAGAAGCACGTGCCGGTGGCCGTCAACGAGGAAATGGTCGGTCACAAGTTCGGCGAGTTCTCGCCGACCCGCACCTTCCATGGCCACTCCGGGGACAAGAAAGCCAAGAAGGCTTGAGGATTAAACGATGAGCAAACCTAAGCGCGAACGGAGCCTCGCCGAGAACGAGGCCAAGGCGGTCGCCCGGATGCTGCGGGTGAGCCCGCAGAAGCTCAACCTGGTCGCCCAGCTCATTCGCGGCCGGAAGGCGGCTGCTGCGCTCGCCGACCTGCAGTTTTCGCGCAAGCGGATCGCGGTTGACGTGAAGAAGTGCCTGGAATCGGCTATTGCCAACGCCGAGAACAACCACGACCTCGACGTCGACGATCTCGTCGTGGCGCAGGCCTTCGTCGGCAACGGCCTCGTGATGAAGCGCTTTGCCGCCCGCGGCCGTGGCCGTTCGGGCCGTGTCTACAAACCATTTTCACAGCTGACGATCATCGTTCGTCAGGTCGAAGCCGCAGCAGCGGCTTAAGGGACGCAGGAGAACACGATGGGTCAAAAGATCAATCCGATCGGTCTGCGTCTCGGCATCAACCGGACCTGGGATTCCCGCTGGTACGCCGGCAAGCAGGAATACGGCAAGCTGCTGCACGAGGACGTCAAGATTCGTGAGATCCTGCACAAGGAGCTCAAGCAGGCAGCCGTTGCCCGCATCGTGATCGAGCGTCCGCACAAGAAGTGCCGCGTCACCATCCACTCGGCTCGTCCGGGCGTGGTGATCGGCAAGAAGGGCGCCGACATCGACAAGCTGCGCAAGAAGGTCGCGGACATCACGGCGTCCGACGTGGTCATCAACATCGTCGAAATCCGCAAGCCGGAGCTCGATGCGACGCTGGTGGCCGAGTCGATCGCGCAGCAGCTGGAGCGCCGCGTGGCGTTCCGCCGCGCCATGAAGCGCGCCGTGCAGTCAGCGATGCGTCTCGGTGCGGAAGGCATCCGCATCAACTGCTCGGGACGTCTGGGCGGCGCGGAAATCGCGCGCATGGAGTGGTACCGCGAAGGTCGCGTGCCGCTGCACACGCTGCGCGCAGACATCGACTACGGGGTTGCGACCGCGTTCACGACCTTCGGCACCTGCGGTGTCAAGGTCTGGATCTTCAAGGGCGAGATCCTCGAGCACGATCCGATGGCCCAGGACAAGAGAATGGCCGAAGGTGAGACTGGTGGCGGCGGCGATCGCGGCGGCCGGCAGCGCCGGGACAACGCTGCAGCCTGACGCCAGCACAGAGAATTTGAGGGCTTGAAGCCATGATGCAACCTAAGAAAACGAAGTTCCGGAAGGCGCATAAGGGCCGTATCCACGGCGTTGCGTCTTCGGGCGCGACGTTGGCGTTCGGCCAGTTCGGTCTGAAGGCGACCGAGCCTGAGCGCGTCACCGCGCGCCAGATCGAAGCCGCTCGCCGCGCGCTGACCCGCCACATGAAGCGCGCCGGCCGCGTCTGGATCCGCATATTCCCCGACGTTCCCGTGTCGAAGAAGCCTGCCGAAGTCCGCATGGGTTCCGGCAAGGGCGCGCCGGAATTGTGGGTCGCGCGCGTCAAGCCGGGCCGGGTGCTGTTCGAGATCGACGGCGTCAACACCCAGACGGCGCGTGAAGCGCTGACCCTGGCGGCAGCCAAGCTGCCGATCAAGACGCGCTTCGTCGAGCGCATTGCGGAGTAATGGCCATGGCCCAGATGAAAATCGAAGACATCCGCGCGTTGAGCCCCGATCAGCAGGACGACGCCATCCTGAACCTGAAGAAGGAGCGCTTCAACCTGCGCTTCCAGCGCGCCACCGGGCAGCTCGAGAACACCTCGCGCCTGCGCGAAGCCCGCCGTGACATCGCCCGGATCAAGACCGTCGCCGCGCAGACGCGCGCGAAGAAGAAGTAAGAGGCTTACGAAGATGCCGAAACGTACTTTGCAGGGCGTGGTCGTCAGCGACAAGCAAGCCAAGACCATCGTGGTGCGCGTCGATCGCCGCTTTACGCACCCGATCTACAAGAAGACGATCCGCCGTTCGAAGAACTACCACGCGCACGACGAGAGCAACGAGTTCAAGCCGGGCGACATGGTGTGGATCGAGGAATCGAAGCCGATTTCGAAGTTGAAGCGCTGGGTCGTGATCCGGGGCGAACACAAGAAAAGCGCCTGATCTGTTGGCTTTAGCCGACTGACTTCAGGTTAATGTTGAGCGCCGGCTGGGCTGGCGCAAAGAGAAGAGGACGAGGTGCATCAATGATTCAGATGCAGACCAACCTCGACGTGGCCGATAATTCTGGCGCACGCCGTGTCATGTGTATCAAGGTGCTCGGGGGCTCCAAGCGCCGCTACGCCACGATCGGCGACATCATCGTTGTCTCGATCAAGGAAGCTATTCCGCGCGGCAAGGTGAAGAAGGGCGACGTGATGAAGGCCGTCGTGGTGCGCGTCCGCAAGGACATTCGCCGCGCCGACGGTTCGGTCATCCGCTTCGACCGCAACGCCGCCGTTCTGATCAACAATCAGTCCGAGCCGGTCGGTACCCGTATCTTCGGGCCCGTGCCGCGCGAGCTGCGCGCCAAGAACCACATGAAGATCATCTCGCTCGCGCCGGAGGTGCTGTGATGGCTGCGAAGATCCGCAAGGGCGACAAGGTCGTCGTGCTGACCGGCCGCGACAAAGGCCGCACCGGCGAGGTGTTCGAAGTGCGTCCCGACGCCGGTACGGCGCTGGTGCGCGGCATCAACATGGTCAAGCGTCACCAGAAGCAGACGCAGGCCCAGGAGGGCGGCATCATCTCGAAAGAGTCGCCGATCCAACTGTCCAACATCGCGTATGTCGGCAAGGACGGGAAGCCGACCCGCGTCGGATTCAAGATTCTGGCGGACGGCAAGAAGGTCCGCATCGCCAAGAGCTCGGGAGCTGAGATCGATGGCTGAGGCCGCTTACACACCGCGCCTGCGCGCGGAATACGACGCGAAGATCCGGACGGAAATGACCGAGAAGTTCGGTTATGAGAACGTCATGCAGGTTCCGCGCCTGGACAAGGTCGTGCTGAACATGGGCGTTGGCGATTCCGTCAACGACCGCAAGAAGGCCGAGAACGCCGCTGCGGAATTGACCCAGATCGCCGGCCAGAAGGCGATCGTGACCTATTCGCGGATCGCGATCGCGACCTTCAAGTTGCGTGAGAACCAGCCGATCGGCTGCAAGGTCACGCTGCGCAAGGCCCGTATGTACGAGTTCATCGATCGTCTGGTGACGGTCGCGCTGCCCCGCGTCCGCGACTTCCGCGGCTTGAACCCGAAGAGCTTCGATGGCCGCGGCAACTACTCGCTCGGCCTCAAGGAACACATCATTTTCCCCGAGATCGACTTCGACAAGGTCACGGAATCCCGCGGTATGGACATCACCGTCTGCACCACGGCCAAGACCGACGACGAGGCGAGGGCCTTGTTGACCGCATTCAATTTCCCGTTCCGGCAGTGAGACGCTGACCTAAAGCCTCTCAAACGCGGATACCCAGGAGCCAAGCATGGCAAAGAAGAGTTCAATCGAGAAGAACAACCGGCGCAAGCGGATGACGAAGAACGCCGCCCCGAAGCGCGAGCGGTTGAAGGCGATCATCGCCGACAAGACGTTGCCGATGGAGGAGCGGTTCGCTGCGACCCTGAAGCTGGCGGAAATGCCGCGCAACTCGTCGGCGACCCGCATCCGTCTGCGTTGCGAGCTGTCGGGCCGTTCGCGCTCGAACTATCGCTTGACCAAACTGTCCCGCATCGCAATGCGGGACCTTGGCTCCAAGGGCATGGTCCCGGGCCTCGTGAAGTCCAGCTGGTAAGGAGGGTCGTTTAGATGTCTACGCACGATCCAATCAGCGATCTGATCACCCGCATCCGTAACGCGCAGATGCGCTCCAAGAACAAGGTCTCCACGCCTGGCTCGAAGATGCGCGAGAACGTGCTCGAGGTGCTGAAGAGCGAAGGCTACATCCGCGGTTACGCGACGCTCGAGCATTCCTCGGGCCGCAGCGAGATCGAGATCGAGCTGAAGTATTTCGACGGCGAGCCCGTTATCCGTGAGATCGAGCGTGTCTCCAAGCCCGGACGTCGCGTGTACGCCTCGGTGAAGAACCTGCCGCGGGTCAATAACGGACTCGGCATTTCGGTGTTGTCGACGCCGAAGGGAATCATGGCTGACCACAGTGCGCGTGAAGCGAACGTGGGCGGCGAAGTTCTCTTCACGGTGTTCTGAGAAGGATTTTTGATCCATGTCACGTGTTGGCAAAAGACCGGTAGCGGTGCCGTCGGGTGTGACCGCGACCGTCGACGGGCAGACCGTCAAGATGAAGGGGCCGAAGGGCCAGCTTCAGTTCGTCGTCCATAACGACGTCGAGGTGAAGCTCGACAACGGCCAGGTCAAGGTGAACCCGCGGGTCGAGACCAACCGCGCGCGGGCCCTGTACGGGACCGCTCGCGCCCAGGTCGCGAATCTGGTCGAGGGTGTCACCAAGGGTTTCGAGAAGAAGCTCGAAATCACCGGCGTCGGTTACCGCGCCGCGCTGCAGGGCAAGAACCTGCAGCTCGCGCTCGGCTACAGCCACGATGTGGTCTACGCGATCCCGGAGGGGATCACGATCACCGTGCCGAAGCCGACCGAGATCACGGTGACCGGCAGCGACATTCAGCGCGTCGGCCAGGTCGCCGCCGAGATTCGCTCCTATCGTCCGCCGGAGCCCTACAAGGGCAAGGGCGTGAAGTATGTTGGCGAATTCATCTTCCGCAAGGAAGGCAAGAAGAAGTAACGGAGCCGGTCATGTCGAAAGCCAAGGTTACGAATGCCCGGCGCAAGCGCAGTGTACGACTGAAGCTGCGCCGCTCGGGTGGCGGCCGTCCGCGCCTGTCGGTGTTCCGCTCGTCCAAGCACATCTACGCCCAGGTCATCGACGACCTGAAGGGCGAGACGCTGGCCTCTGCCTCGTCGCTCGAGAAGTCGATGCGCGATGGCGGCAAGACCGGCGCCGACATCGATGCGGCGAAGGCGGTCGGCAAGCTGCTGGCCGAGCGCGCCGCCGAGAAGGGTGTCAAGGAAGTCGTGTTCGATCGCGGCAGCTATCTCTATCACGGGCGCGTCAAGGCTCTTGCCGACGCGGCGCGTGAAAGCGGGCTGAGCTTCTAACAGAATTTGAGGATTGAGGCGTAAGCCTCTGAAGGACTGGAAAAACCATGGCAGAACGCGAACAACGTGGTGGACGCGATCAACGCGGCGGCGGACGTGAACGCAGGGAAGAGCGCGACAGCGAGTTCGTTGACAAGCTCGTCCACATCAATCGCGTCGCCAAGGTCGTCAAGGGCGGCAAGCGCTTCGGTTTCGCAGCGCTGGTCGTGATCGGCGACCAGAAGGGCCGCGCCGGCTTCGGTCACGGCAAGGCGCGCGAAGTGCCCGAGGCGATCCGCAAGGCAACCGAATCCGCCAAGCGCAACCTGACCCGCGTGTCGTTGCGCGAGGGCCGCACGCTGCATCACGACATCGCCGGCCGTCATGGCGCGGGCCGTGTTTACCTGCGCGCAGCTCCGGCCGGTACCGGCATCATCGCCGGCGGTCCGATGCGCGCCGTGTTCGAGACGCTCGGCGTCCAGGACGTGGTTGCGAAGTCGATCGGCTCGTCGAACCCGTACAACATGGTTCGCGCGACCTTCGATGCGCTGAAGCATCAGGATTCGCCGCGCTCGGTCGCTGCCCGCCGCAACATCAAGGTGTCCACCCTCCAGTCCCGCCGCATCGGTGGTGACGCCGAGGCGGTTGCCGAATAACGGAAGCTTTTCGGAGTAGACGCCTATGGCCAAGAGTGCCGTTACGACCGCAAAGACGATCAAGCTCGAGCAGACCGGCAGCGCGATCCGCCGCCATCACTCGCAGCGTTCGACGCTGATCGGGCTCAAGCTCAACAAGATCGGCCGCATCAGCGAACTGCCGGACACCCCGGCGGTCCGCGGCATGATCTTGAAAGTTCACCATCTCGTTCGCATTGTCGACGAGAAGTAAGCAAAGGCGCACGATCCCGAAGCGGGACCCGTTTTCGGTGAAGGTCATGCGCAAGAAACAAGGAGCAGGGCGATGAAGCTCAGCGATATCGCCGACAATGCCGGCTCGCGCAAGAAGCGTATGCGCGTCGGCCGCGGCATTGGTTCGGGCAAGGGCAAGCAGGCCGGCCGCGGTGGCAAGGGCCAGACCGCGCGTTCGGGCGTGCGCATCAAGGGTTTCGAAGGCGGCCAGATGCCCTTGCATCGCCGTCTGCCCAAGCGCGGCTTCAACAACATCTTCCGCGTGGAGTTCGCCGAGATCAATCTCGACCGGCTCCAGGATGCGGTCGATGCCAAGAAGATCGACGCCGGCAGCGTCGTGAACGTCGAATCCCTGGTCAAGGCCGGCGTGCTGCGCCGCGCCAAGGGTGGCCTGCGGCTGCTCGGCCGCGGCGAGTTCAAGGCCAAGCTCAACATCGAAGTGCACGGCGCCTCGAAGACCGCGATCGCGGCAGTCGAGAAGGCCGGCGGCTCGGTGAAGATCCTCGCGCGTGCCAAGGAAGAAGGCGAGGCGGCGTAACAACTGCGTCATCGGCCCGCGGCTCGCGGGCCTTTACGCACGCGGGACGATGGACTTATCGAAGCCGTAGCCCCAGATAATGTCCGGTGTCCGGTATAATGTAGCCCGGCCGCGGGCATAACGGCGCAATAAGCGGCGGGAGAAAGTCCAAGATGGCCTCTGCAGCGGAACAACTGGCAGCCAATCTCAATTTCGGTGCGTTTGCCAAGGCCGACGAACTGAAGAAGCGCATCTGGTTCACCCTGGGCGCGCTGCTCGTTTATCGGCTCGGGACCTACATCCCGTTGCCCGGCATCGATCCCAACATCTGGGAGCAGGTGTTCCGCTCCCAGGCGGGCGGCATCCTCGGCATGTTCAATATGTTCGCTGGCGGCGGCATTCACCGCATGGCGATCTTTGCGCTGAACATCATGCCGTACATCTCCGCCTCCATCATCATCCAGCTCCTGACCACCGTCTCGCCGCAGCTCGAGGCGCTGAAGAAGGAAGGCGAGTCCGGCCGCAAGCTGCTGAACCAGTACACCCGTTATCTCACGGTGATCCTGGCCGCGTTCCAGTCCTACGGCATTGCGGTGGGCCTCGAAGGCGCTGGCAACGTCGTCAGCGACCCCGGCATGTTCTTCCGCCTGTCGACGGCGATCACGCTGACCGGCGGCACCATGTTCCTGATGTGGCTGGGCGAGCAGATCACGTCGCGCGGCATCGGCAACGGCATTTCCCTGATCATTCTCTCCGGCATCGTCGCCGAGCTGCCCGCGGCGCTCGCCAACATGCTCGAGCTCGGCCGTCAGGGTGCGATGTCGACCGGCCTGATTCTGGTCGTCATCATCATGGCGGTGGCCGTGATCGCCTTCATCGTGTTCGTGGAGCGCGCCCAGCGCCGGCTCTTGATCCAGTATCCGAAGCGCCAGGTCGGCAACAAGATGTTCGAGGGGCAGTCCTCGCATCTGCCGCTCAAGCTCAACACCTCGGGCGTGATCCCGCCGATCTTCGCGTCCTCGCTGCTGCTGCTGCCGACCACGGTCGCGAACTTCAACGCGGGCAGTGGGCCGGAATGGTTCCAGTGGATCAACACCCAGCTCGGCCACGGCCGTCCGCTGTTCCTGATCATGTATCTGGCGCTGATCGTGTTCTTCGCCTTCTTCTACACCGCGATCGTGTTCAATCCGACCGAGACCGCGGACAATCTGAAGAAGCACGGCGGCTTCATTCCGGGTATCCGCCCGGGCGAGCGTACCGCGGAATATATCGACTACGTGCTGTCGCGGATCACCGTGCTCGGCGCGGTCTATCTGGCGATCGTCTGCTTGATTCCGGAAATCCTGATCTCCTACGCCTCGGTGCCGTTCTACTTTGGCGGCACTTCGCTGCTGATCGTCGTCAGCGTCACCATGGACACGGTGGCGCAGGTGCAGGGCTATCTGCTGGCGCATCAGTACGAGGGCCTGATCCGGAAGTCGAAGCTGCGCGGCCGGCGCCGTTAAGCGCGGCGTCCTCTCAGGCGGCGCAATTGCGCCGCCGATTCGCCGCGCGAGTAACGCGCGGCGCCTGCGGGAGCGGCCAGCCATCGATCCGGTGGCATCGGCAGAGCCACTCGCACTGAAGCGCAATCACTGATCTCAAAGGCTTCTTGGCGTCCGGCCATTTGCTCCCCTATGATATGGGTAGCGGTGCGCCGCTGATTATGATTTGCACTGTAACTGGACTTCAAAACACAGGTGCGCGACGTATCGCGCACCAATCGGGGGGCGTACGCCGATGAGAATTATACTTCTGGGGCCGCCGGGATCGGGCAAGGGCACCCAGGCGCAGCTGCTGGTGCAGCGCTATGGCATCGTCCAACTCTCGACCGGCGAGATGTTGCGTGCGGCGGTGGCGGCCGGAACGCCGGTCGGTCTCAAGGCCAAGGAGATCATGGCCAGCGGCGGTCTTGTGCCCGACGATGTCGTGGTCGGAATCATCTCCGATCGGATCGATCAGCCGGATGCCAAAAACGGTTTCATCCTTGACGGTTTCCCGCGGACCGTGCCGCAGGCCGAGGCGCTGGATGAGCTGCTCAAGCACAAGCACCTCAAGCTCGATGCCGTGATCGAGCTCCGCGTCAACGAGAGCGCGCTCCTGAACCGCGTCGAGACTCGCGTCGCCCAGATGCGCGAGCGCGGGGAAGAGGTCCGACTCGACGACACCCCGGAGGTCCTGACCAAGCGACTCGCCAGCTACCGCAGCCAGACGGAACCGCTGATTCACTACTATTCCGAGCGGCGCAAGCTCTCGACCATCGACGGCATGATGGCCATCGACGAGGTCACCCGCGCCATCCATCGCCAGCTCCTGGCGCTCGGGGCGGTCGAGCCCAAGACGCATGGCAAGACGCATGCCCGGAGTGCCACAAAGGCGGCCCCGGCCAGAAAGGCCAAGGCGGCGAAGAAATCGGCCAAAAAGCCTGCGAAAGCGGCCAAAAAGGCCGCCAAATCCAGGAAAGCGGCCAAGAAGGCCACGAAGGCAGGCAAGAGAATCGTCAAGAAAGCCGCCAAGAAGGCGGGGAAGAAGAAGGCAGCCAAAAAGACCGTCAGGAAGGCTGTCAAGAAAGGTGCCAAAAAGGCCGCAAAAAAGGTCACGAAAAGGCGAGCTAAGCGCTAGCAGCGGTTGACGAAAGCCCCCTGAATCCCCTAATAAGCCCCGCATCCAAGTCGGATAGTTTCAAACGATGCCGGGCCCCAGGAAGACCAGGGGTGGGCGTCGTGTTCGCGTTTGTGAACACCTGCCCGAGAAACCAAGCACTTAAAGCCCGATTCCTGACGAGGGATTGGCGACAGGAGAGAAGGCCGTGGCCCGTATTGCCGGCGTGAACATCCCGACCAACAAGCGCGTGCTGATCGCGCTCCAGTACATCCATGGCATCGGTCAGAAGATCGCCGGTGAGATTCTGGAGAAGGTGAAGATCCCGGTGGATCGTCGCGTCAATCAGCTCAGCGACGCCGAAGTGCTCCAGATCCGCGAAGTGATCGACCGCGACTATATGGTCGAGGGCGATTTGCGTCGTGAGGTTGGCATCAACATCAAGCGTCTGATGGACCTCGGCTGCTATCGCGGCCTGCGCCATCGTCGCGGTCTGCCGGTGCGTGGCCAGCGTACCCACACCAACGCGCGTACGCGCAAGGGTCCGGCCAAGGCCATCGCCGGCAAGAAGAAGTAAGTTTTCGCATCCAATCACGGCGTGTGGCGACCCGGGGATGACCCGTTCGCCACGCGCCTTTCGTTCCACAGGTGTAGCCGCTGGCATTACGGCGGCGTTGAGATCTTCAGGAAAGGTAGTCTATGGGCAAGGAAGCCACCCGCGTTCGTCGTCGTGAGCGCAAGAACATCGCCTCCGGCGTCGCGCACGTGAACTCGTCGTTCAACAACACGACCATCACCATCACCGACGCGCAGGGCAACACGATTGCCTGGTCCTCCGCCGGCACGATGGGCTTCAAGGGCTCGCGCAAGTCGACCCCGTATGCCGCACAGGTTGCCGCCGAGGACGTGTCGAAGAAGGCGCAGGAGCACGGCATGCGCACGCTGGAAGTCGAAGTCGCCGGTCCCGGTTCGGGCCGCGAATCGGCGCTCCGGGCGCTGCAGGCCGCGGGCTTCACCGTCACCTCGATCCGCGACGTGACCACGATCCCGCACAACGGTTGCCGTCCCCGTAAGCGTCGGCGCGTTTGATACCAGATTGCGGGCGCATTGGCGCCCGCGATGATTTTTTGCAAAGCCGTGGAAATGATCTGCGGCCTTTCTCCAACGCCAGTGCCTGCAACAGCAGTCTGACTGGCCTGTATGGGTGAAACAGTGACGATCCAGAAAAATTGGCAAGAACTGATTCGGCCGAACAAGCTGCAGGTACAGCCCGGCAGCGATCCGACCCGTTTCGCGACCATCGTCGCCGAACCGCTCGAGCGCGGCTTCGGCCAGACGCTCGGCAACGCGCTACGCCGCATCCTGCTGTCCTCGCTCCAGGGCGCGGCAGTGCAGTCGGTGCACATCGACGGCGTGCTGCACGAGTTCTCCTCGATCGCGGGCGTCCGTGAGGACGTCACCGACATCGTGCTCAACATCAAGGACATCTCGATCAAGATGCAGGGCGAAGGCCCCAAGCGCATGGTCGTCAAGAAGTCCGGACCGGGCGTCGTCACCGCCGGCGACATCCAGACCGTGGGCGACGTCGTCGTGCTCAATCCCGACCTGCAGATCTGCACGCTCGATGAGGGCGCCGAGATCCGTATGGAGTTCACGGTCGCAACCGGCAAGGGCTACGTTCCCGCCGAGCGCAACCGCCCCGAGGACGCACCGATCGGCCTGATCCCGGTCGACAGCCTGTACTCGCCGGTCCGCAAGGTCTCCTACAAGGTCGAGAACACCCGCGAGGGCCAGATCCTCGACTACGACAAGCTGACCATGACGATCGAGACCAACGGCGCGCTGACGCCGGATGATTCCGTGGCCTACGCGGCGCGCATCCTGCAGGATCAGCTCAACGTGTTCGTCAACTTCGAAGAGCCGCGCAAGGAAGTCGCCCAGGAGATCATCCCGGACCTCGCCTTCAACCCGGCCTTCCTCAAGAAGGTGGACGAGCTCGAGCTGTCGGTGCGTTCGGCCAACTGCTTGAAGAACGACAACATCGTCTACATCGGCGACCTCGTGCAGAAGAGCGAAGCGGAAATGCTCCGCACCCCCAACTTCGGCCGCAAGTCGCTGAACGAAATCAAGGAAGTGCTGGCCCAGATGGGGCTGCACCTCGGCATGGAAGTGCCGGGCTGGCCGCCGGAGAACATCGACGAGCTCGCCAAGCGCTTCGAGGATCACTACTGATCCGAGCGACAACAGGCTGAGGCGCGAATTCATCGCGCCTCAGCGGGCGAACGCAGGCAGCCCACCTGAGCAACTGGTCCGACGAACCGTCGCGACGAATGAAATTCAAGGAATAGATAAATGCGTCACGGCAAGGTTCATCGCAAGCTCAACCGCACCGCCGAGCATCGCCGCGCGATGTTCGCCAACATGTGCGCCGCGCTGATCAAGCACGAGCAGATCGTCACCACGCTGCCGAAGGCGAAGGAATTGCGTCCGATCGTCGAGAAGCTGATTACCCTCGGCAAGAAGGGCGGGCTGGCCATGCGCCGTCAGGCCATCTCGGAGATGCGTGACAAGGATCAGGTCAGGAAGCTGTTCGACACGCTCGCGCCCCGCTACAAGGATCGCCAGGGTGGCTACACCCGCATCATCAAGGCCGGCTTCCGCTACGGCGACAACGCCCCGATGGCCGTGATCGAGTTTGTCGATCGTGATGTCGATGCCAAGGGCCTGGATTCCGGTCCGGTGCAGGAAAAGGAAGCCGAGGCGGCATAAGCCGACCGGCAGAGAGTTTTCAGAAAGCGGCGCCTTC
>NZ_JBVVPP010000051.1:0-17379 GCF_055811315.1 Bradyrhizobium sp. MI1.4
CCCCCCCCCCGCCCCCCCCCCCCCCCCCCCCCCCCCCCCCCCCCCCCCCCCCCCCCCCCCCCCCCCCCCCCCCCCCCACACCGGAGTGTGAGGTGAGGGCGTCGTGCTGACGCGCCCCCGCCTACCCCGCGATCTCCAGCCCCGCGTTCGCGTACACCACGCCGCCATCCACCGCGATGGTGTTGCCGACCACGTAGTCACCCGCGCGCGAGGCGAGATAGATCGCCACGCCCGCCATGTCCTCGTCGGTTCCGATCCGCCGCGCCGGAATGCGCTTGGCGACCTCGTCCGAATGGTCGCGCGCAGCCCGGTTCATGTCGGACTTGAACGCGCCGGGCGCGATCGCGGTGACGTTGACGTTGTCCTTGATCAGTTTCGTCGCCATGCGCCGCGTCAAATGGATCACCGCGGCCTTGCTCGCGGCATAGGAGTAGGTCTCGCCGGGATTGATGAAAATGCCGTCAACCGAGGCGATGTTGATGACCTTGGCGGGCCGCTCATGCGAAGCCGCCGCGCGCAGCGGCTTGGCCAGCGCCTTGGTCAGGAAGAACAGCGACTTGACGTTGAGGTCCATCACCTTGTCCCAGCCGCTTTCGGGGAATTCGTCGAACTCCGCGCCCCAGGCAGCCCCTGCATTGTTGACGAGGATGTTGAGCTTCGGCTCCAGCTTGATGATTTCGCCAGCGAGCCTGTCGCAGCCGTCGACGGTCGAGATGTCGATCGGCAGCGCGATGCACTCACCGTCATATCGGCCTGACAGCTCTCTCGCGGTGGCCTCGCAAGGTCCTGCCTTGCGCGCGGTGATGTAGACCTTCGCGGCTCCCGCGCTGAGAAATCCCGCCGCGATCATCTTGCCGATGCCGCGCGAACCACCGGTCACCAGCGCGACGCGGCCTTTGAGCGAGAACAGATCGTTGAACATGGTGCCTCCCTTGGTGTTTGGCGACGTTTTGAGCGGGGTACGGAGGGGAGTCAAGGAAAGTGCCGCATCGTCGTCCTGGCTTTCGCCATGCGACGTCTGAGTTCGGGCAGCCAAGACGGAGAGATTAAGCCGCCGCGATCCTGCGGAAGCCGTTCCACATCGCGGTCGCGGCGCCCGAGGTCAGCACCGGCAGAATCCGCGTGTCCTGGTAATTGCCGTTGAGCGAGACCCGTGGCAGCGCCGTCATGCGGCCGGCGTTTTCGGCGAACAGCATGCCGGGCCGCGTCGTCACCGCGGTCTTGAAGCCGGCGGATGCAGCGAGCACGAATTCACGCTCGCCCGCCGCCTCGCGATCGCCATAGGGATAGGCCAGATGTTGAACGTTGCGGCCGAGCGCCTGCTCGATCCGCGCGCGGCTCACGGCCATCTCCTGCGTGGCGATCGCTTCGCTTTGCTTGGCGAGATTGCAATGGCTGACGGAATGCGCGCCGATCGTGACCAGGGGATCGGCGGCAAATGTCTTCACCTCGTCCCAGGACAGGCAGAGGCTGCGGCACAGCGCGGCCATGTCGACGCCGTACTTCGTGCAGAGCGCCTCGATCTCGCGCTTGAGATCGTGCTCGCCGGGCAGTGCGCGCAACCAGTCGTGCAGGCGATCGAACGCCACCTGCTTGGCGGCTGGCGTCGTCGCATCGAGCCGCAGCGCGGCATTGCCGATCGTCACCTCGATCTGCTCGGTCTTGGCGATCACGGCCTCCAGCGCCTCCCACCACAGCCGGCCCGTCCCCTCCGCGAAATCGCTGGCGACATAGACCGCCAAGGGCGCGTCAAATTCGCGCAGAACTGGCAGCGCAAAATCGAGATTGTCGCGATAGCCATCGTCGAGCGTGAAGGCCGCGAAGCGGCGGTCGAACCGGCGCCGCACCAGTCGCTCATGCAGCTCGTCCATGCTGACGATGTCGATCTCGCGCGCGCGCAGGTGGCGCAGTGTGGCACGCAGGAATTCGGGGGTGACTTCGAGATGCCGGTTCGGCTGGAACGCCGCGCCGCGGGCCGGCCGCACGTGATGCAGCATGAATATGGCGCCGACGCCCGACAAAAGCGGGCGCAACAGGTGGTGGGCGCCGCTGAAATAGAGTGCTTCCAGCCCGGCGCGGATGACGTTGTTACGGAGTTGTTTCATGACCCGCTGGCGGACTTTGGCATTCCGCTTTCAACTTACGGAAGAACCCTTGAAGAAAAAGTTATTCCAATTGTCCAGGCCCGGCCTTCGGAAGGGCGTCATTTCCGGTTTGACAGCCTGCCAAGGGTTTGTTTTGTCTCCGGTTCCAGAGTTCGGGTCGTCGAATGCACAAGCTTTTCAGGTGGGCCAGCAAATGGTGGCCGGGGCTGATCCCCCTGGCCGTCATGTGGGGATTTGCGGCCTGGAATAACACTTTGCCGGTCGAGGCGGACCTTTCCGCCCGCAGCTCGGCGGCGCTAAAGGATACCGTTCTGGACAAGACCCGGATCGCGGTGGACGGCCGCGACGTCAGCCTGGCTGCGGACGCGTTTTCCGAGGAGGGGCGCCGCGACGCCGTTGTGGCGGTCGAGACGGTCCCCGGCGTGCGCCTGGTCGACGACCGGACCCGCCTCGTGCCCGAGGCAAAGCCCTTCGTCTGGAACGCCGAACGCGACGTGGTGCGGGTGACGCTGTCGGGCTCCGCGCCGCTGCCGTCGATGAAGGGCCGCCTGACAGAGGCGGCCCGCAAGGAGGTCGGCGGCACCGAGGTGGCCGATCAGATGGGTTTGGCCCGCGGCGCACCGCCGCGGTTCGAGGCGGCTGCGATGCTGCTGCTCGACCAGATCGGCAAGCTCAAGGACGGCAAGATCACGATCACAGACACCAAAGTCACTGTGTCGGGGATGGCGCGCGATCTCGGCGGCCGCGAAGCGGTCGCAGCGGCACTTAAAAACCTGCCCGAGGGCTTTTCGATCGCCGCCAACGACGTCAAGGCGCCGCCTTACGTGTTCCAGGCTTACAAGGATCCGGTGGCTGCGACGGTGACGCTGACCGGCTATGTTCCCGACAACAATGTCCACGCGGCCATCGCCACCAGTGCGTCGCGGAAATTCTTCAACGAAAAGGTCGTCGACAATCTCAAGGCCAGCGTCGGCGCGCCCGGCTCGTTCAGCCCCGCCGTGGTCGCAGCGCTCGGCGCGCTGTCGCGACTGTCGACCGGCACGCTCGTCGTGTCCGACCGCGAGGTGAAGCTGTCGGGCGATGCGCTCTATGAAGGTGCCGCCAACGACATCCGCGCAGGCCTCGGCAAGGATTTTCCGAAAAACTGGCAGTACAAGCCGGAGATCACGGTGAAGCCCGCTGCCGGGCCGGTCGACGGCACCGTGTGCCAGCAATTGTTCTCCGAGCTCTTGGCCAAGGCCAAGATTCGCTTCGGGGCGAAGCGCGCCGAGATCGATCCGGATTCCGCCGGCATTCTCGATCATCTGATCGAGACGGCATTGCGATGCCCCACCACCAATATCGAGGTCGCCGGGCATACCGATGCCGACGGCGAGGATTCCTTCAACCAGGCACTCTCGGAGAAGCGCGCGCAGGCGGTGATCGACTACCTGGTCAAGGCCGGCCTGCCTGCCAACCGGTTCACCGCGGTCGGCTACGGCAGCACGCAGCCAGTCGCCGGCAATGACAGCGAAGACGCCAAGGCGCAGAACCGCCGCATCGAATTTCTGGTGAGGTGACGATGCCCTATCTCGTCTCGTTCCATCTGGGCTGGCTGATCGGCTCGCTGCTGCTCGGCTTCTGCATGGGCTGGATCTCGGTGGTCCAGCGCGGCAACGGCACCTCGAAGGTGACCGCGCGCTGGCTCGCCGTGCTTGTTGCCGGCCTGGTCGCGGCCTCGTTCGCGCATGTGGTCCCCGGTCGCTTCGGCTACTGGCTCGACCTCGGCCTGACCATGTTCGGCTGCTACCTCGTCGGCGCCGCCATCGGCGCCTGGCTGCGCGATCGGGTGGTCGCACGCAGCATGCCGCCGGCCTGAGCGGCTGAGCTGAGAGGCAAACGCGCGCCCGCTATCGCGCTCATCACTTGCTCCGCCATCAGGTTTCAAGGGCAAGGGCGGGGCGTTTGACATTAATACGTACGTGCGTATTACTTCGCCATGCCAAAGCCCTCGCTCAAAGACGCCATTCTCGACGCCGGCCTGAAGGTCATGTTTCGGACCGGCTATCACGGCACCAGCGTGCGCGACGTCACCACTGCTGCGGGCGCGCCGCAGGGGTCCTTCACCAATCATTTCCGCTCCAAGGAAGCGTTCGCCTCCGAGGTGCTCGACCGCTATTTCGATCTCACCAGGAGCTTGGTCGCGGAGGCATTGCAGGATGTCTCGCTGAGCCCCCGCGCACGGCTCAAGCGCTACCTCGACATCATCACGGGCAGGCTGGGAGCCGACGGCTTTGGTCGCGGCTGCCTGATCGGCGATCTCAGTCTGGAAGCGACCGGCAGCAGCGAGATGCTGCGCGTGCGCCTCGCCGACATCTTTGCCGAATGGCGCGTGCCGTTCGCCGCCTGCATCGCCGAGGCGCAGACCCGCGGCGAGATCGCATCCGATTTCGAGCCCGAGGAGCTCGCAGACTTCCTGCTCGCGTCCTGGCAGGGCGCGATCCTGCGCATGAAGGTCGACCGCAATCCCAAAGCGCTCGAACGTTTCAAGAGCATCGCATTCCAAACCGTGTTCAAGGAGCTGACATGACCAAGCAGATCGACATCAAGATTCGCAAAGCGTCCGTCCTCGGAAGCAGCATGGCCTATCGTGAGGCAGGCGCGCAGAACGCGCCGGTCGCGCTCTTCCTGCACGGCAATCCGACGTCCTCGCACATCTGGCGCAACATCATGCCGTTGGTGTCACCGGTCGCGCATTGCCTCGCGCCCGACAACATCGGCTTCGGTCAGTCCGACAAGCCCGACATCGCGTACCGCTTCGATCACGTCCGCTATCTCGATGCCTTCATCGAACAGCGCGGCATTACGTCGGCCTATCTCATTGCGCAGGATTGGGGCACAGCGCTCGCATTTCATCTTGCGGCGCGCCGGCCGGATTTCGTGCGCGGGCTCGCCTTCATGGAGTTCATCCGTCCGATGCCGACCTGGCAGGACTTCCACGACACCGAGGTTGCCGCGGAGCAGGAGCATGCCGAGGCGGCGCGGGCGGCCTTCCGCAAATTCAGGACGCCGGGCGAGGGCGAGGCGATGATCCTCGAGGCGAATGCCTTCGTCGAGCGTGTGCTGCCGGGCGGCATCGCCCGCAAGCTCAGCGATGACGAGATGGCGCCCTATCGCGCGCCGTTTCCAACACCAGAGAGCCGCCGGCCCGTTCTTGCACTTCCGCGCGAACTGCCGATCGCAGGCGAGCCCGCTGACGTCTATCAGGCTCTGCAGTCCGCGCATGCAGCGCTGGCCGCGTCGTCCTATCCAAAGCTCCTGTTCACCGGCGAGCCCGGAGCTCTGGTCTCACCGGAATTTGCCGAACGGTTTGCAGCCTCCCTGAAGCACTGCGCGCTGGTTCGTCTCGGCGCCGGCCTGCATTTCCTCCAGGAGGATCACCCCGAAGCGATCGGGCGCTCCGTGGCCGGCTGGATTGCGGGCATCGAGGCGGTGCGCCCGCAGCTTGCGGCCTGAGCAGAACGCTACCTCCGAACGACGTGCTCATCGCGGCCGCTTGCGGGCGGCCGCAATGACGTCTGTGATGTCGCAGTGCAACCGGATGATCGAGCGCGAGCCGTCGGCCACGTAATCGTGCGCGCCGCAGCGGCCGCGCGCGGCGCGACCCTCTTTCAACAGCGAAATCCCGCCCATAGATTGATTTCGACTTAAGCCGTGACGGAACATTGTACGGCCGAAATCATCAAAACTTCATGGCGTCTGCGCCAGGATGGCCATGGAGATTCGCGTCAGGCTTGCCGCCGAAAGCGCCAAACCGTGCATCAGGAGCCCGCAACCTGCCTAAAACCTTGAAGCCACGACTTTTTGTTCGAATTGTCGAATTCCACTCCGCCCCAAAACGCGCTAGTGGAGGGGCAGGGGGCATGCGCGATGCCGGAGCCGCCGGCGAGGATTCGTCGGGTGCCTGCGTGTCGTCCGCCTGTTCGCCGGCCACCCTGGCCGCTGAAGCGTTGTTCGAGGTTTAGATGCTGGAAGCCATACGCAGGGCGATGTCGTTTCTGCGCCAGAAGCAAATCCTGCATAAGCTTGGAGTTGTGATCAGCGTCGCGGTCATCGGCATCGCTTGCTATGTGCTCTACCACATGCTGCGCGGCATCGATGTCAACGAAGTCCTCGAAGCGATCAAGAGCACCGAGCCGAGCCAGATCGCGATGGCGGCGCTGTTCGTCGCTGCGGGCTATTTCACGCTGACCTTCTACGACCTGTTCGCCGTGCGCGCGATCGGCCATCCCCACGTGCCCTATCGGATTAACGCGCTCGCTGCCTTCACCAGCTATTCGATCGGCCACAATGTCGGCGCCAGCGTCTTCACCGGCGGCGCGGTGCGCTACCGCATCTATTCCGCCTACGGCCTGAACGCGATCGACGTCGCAAAGATCTGCTTCCTCGCCGGCCTGACCTTCTGGCTCGGCAATGCCGCGGTGCTGGGCCTCGGCATCTCCTATCATCCGGAAGCCGCGGCCTCGATCGACATGCTTCCGCCCTGGCTGAACCGGATGCTGGCGATGATGATCATCGTCGGACTGGTCGCTTACGTGGTCTGGGTCTGGACCCAGCCGCGCATGGTCGGCCGCGGGCCCTGGACCGTGATGCTGCCGGGCGGCCCGCTGACGCTGCTCCAGATCGCGATCGGCATCATCGATCTCGGCTTCTGCGCGCTCGCGATGTACGTGCTGGTCCCTGACGAGCCCAATCTCGGTTTCGTGGTGGTCGCGGTGATCTTCGTCTCGGCCACGCTGCTCGGCTTTGCCAGCCATTCGCCCGGAGGCCTTGGCGTGTTCGACGCGGCGATGCTGGTCGGGCTCTGGCAGATGGACCGCGAGGAGCTGCTGGGCGGGATGCTGCTGTTCCGCGTCCTCTATTATCTGTCCCCTTTCGTCATTTCTGTAATCTTGCTGACGTTTCGCGAAGTTATCATCGGCGCGCGATCGAAGCGCCTGCAGCAGGCGGCGCTCAAGCTCGACCCCGGCCCCGCGCCTGAAGCCGCTTACGTGAGAAAGCGCAGCGACAGCGGCGCCTGACCGGCGCAAGGCCTTTTGGAGAAGCCCGCCCCGATGGCGATCGACGCCCCAACTTCTCCCTCCTCCCCGCCCTGGTCCGACCGGCTGCGGCACTCGACCGTCATCCTGATCGCCGCGGCGCTCGCGCTATCCGTGGTGGTCTCGCTGGGGGAATTATCGGCGCTGCATGCGATTGCGGTGTTCCTCTGCATCGCGGCCGCAGCGCTGATCCCGTGGCGCCTGCACGATACCGCCGCCTCGCGCGAAGAGACCCGCCGCGTCAACCCGGTCGAGAGCGCGGCGGTCGCCGCAGTGGTCGCCGGCATGCCCGATCCCGCGGTCCTGCTCGACCGCGCCGGCCGCGTCATCCATCTCAACGCCGCAGCCGCCCAGCTCGCGCCGGCACTGCGCCGGAATGAGCTCGCCCAGTTCGCGCTGCGCTCGCCCGAGATCATCACGGCGCTGCGCGAGTCGATCGCGACCACCGAGCCGCGGCGCGCGACCTATCTCGACCATGTCCCGGTCGACCGCTGGATGGAGCTGACCATCACGCCGGTGCCGGTGCCGACCACCTTTGGCGGCGCCGACAAATGCATGCTGATGACCTTTCACGACCAGACGCCGCTGCGCCGGGTCGAGGAAATGCGGGCCGATTTCGTCGCCAATGCCAGCCACGAGCTGCGCACGCCGCTGGCCGCGCTGTCCGGCTTCATCGACACGCTCCAGGGCCAAGCCAAGGAGGATCCCAAGGCGCGCGAGCGCTTCCTCGGCATCATGCACAACCAGGCCACCCGGATGGCGCGCCTGATCGACGATCTCTTGTCGCTGTCGCGGGTGGAGCTGTCGGCCCATGTGCGGCCCGACACCCTGGTCGACCTGCTGCCGATCATCTTGCAGGTCGCCGATGGGCTCGAACCGCTGGCGCGGGAACGCCAGGTCGAGGTCGAGACCCAGCTGCCCGAGACCCCGGTGCTGATCGCGGGGGACCGCGAGGAGTTGCTCCGCCTGTTCGAGAATTTGATCGAGAACGCGCTCAAATACGGCGCCTCCGGTGGACGCATTATCGTGTCGCTGATATCAGGCGCGGCCCCTGATGGAACTCAGGAAATCCGGGTGCTGGTCCGGGATTTCGGCCCCGGCATCGCGCCGGAGCACCTGCCGCGGCTGACCGAGCGCTTCTACCGGGTCGATGTCGGCGACAGCCGCTCGCAGGGCGGCACCGGCCTGGGATTGTCGCTGGTGAAACATATTCTTAACCGTCATCGCGGCCGGCTTTTGATCGAAAGCGTGCCCAAACAGGGCGCCACTTTCACCGCCTGTTTTCCCCAGGGCAAGCCTGCGGCTCTGAGCTAAATTCCAGCGATTTCAGCTGCTTAACACTGTCATCCGACTGTCACCAAACCTTCGTAAAAGCTCAGCTGTCCGCTCCTAAAGGGGCGGCACGGGGAGCGCGATCGGGCGCGGATGGCGCTTCGCTCCCCTGTATGGAGACCAGCATGAATTTCCTCAAAACACTCGTCGCTGCTGGCATGGTCGCCGCATCGACGACGGCGGCCTTTGCTGCCGACATCACCGGAGCCGGCGCGACGTTCCCGTTCCCGATCTATTCCAAATGGGCCGACGCCTACAAGAAGGAGACCGGCAACGGTCTGAACTACCAGTCGATCGGCTCCGGCGGCGGTATTAAGCAGATCCAGGCCAAGACCGTGACCTTCGGCGCCAGCGATGCGCCGCTCAAGGCCGAGCAGCTCGAGAAGGACGGCCTCGTCCAGTGGCCGATGGTGATGGGTGCCATCGTGCCCGTCGTCAACATCGAGGGCGTGAAGCCCGGTGAACTGGTGTTCGACGGCGAGACGCTGGCCAGCATCTATCTCGGCAAGATCACCAAATGGGACGACGCCGCGATCAAGAAGCTCAACCCGAACGTGAAGCTGCCCTCGGAGGCCATCACCGTGGTCCGCCGTTCGGACGGTTCGGGCACCACCTTCAACTTCACCAACTACCTCGCCAAGGCCAGCGCGGATTGGAAGAGCAAGGTCGGTGAGGGTACCGCGGTCGAGTGGCCGGTCGGCGTCGGCGCCAAGGGCAATGAAGGCGTGTCCGGCAACATCAGCCAGACCAAGAACTCGATTGGCTATGTCGAGTACGCCTATGCCAAGCAGAACAAGCTGACCTACACCGGTCTCATCAACAAGGCCGGCAAGCCTGTGCAGCCCACCGTCGAAGCCTTCCAGGCGGCCGCCTCCAACGCCGACTGGGCCAAGGCTCCCGGCTACTACGTCATCCTGACCGACCAGCCCGGCGAGAAATCCTGGCCGATCACGGCGGCGACCTTCATCCTCATGCACAAGGACGCCACCGACAAGGCGGCCTCGCAGGAAGCCATCAAGTTCTTCCGCTGGGCCTTCAAGAGCGGCGGCAAGGCGGCTGAAGAGCTCGACTACATCCCGATGCCGGATCCGGTCGTTCAGCTGATCGAGAAGACCTGGGCTGCCGACATCAAGAGCTAGGTTCGCGACGCTCGTGCTCCGGATGCGCTGCGCTGCATCCGGGGCACGGACCAACAAAAAACGTATACTATTTGGTACAGGGGATCGGCGTGGCAGAGATGGCCGTTCAGAGCGATGTAATCGACGACGCCGGACCGTATGACCGCGCCAAGGCCTTGAGCGCGTTCAAGGTCGGCGACGTTACCTTCTACTGGATTACGCGGCTCTCCGCGATCTCGGTGCTTCTGATCCTCGGCGGCATCATCATTTCGCTGATCGTCGGCGCTTTCCCGGCGATGAAAGAATACGGCGTCTCCTTCCTCTGGACGCAGCGCTGGGCGCCCTCCGCAGATCCGCCGGTGCTCGGCGCGCTCGGGCCGATGTACGGCACGCTCGTCACCTCCTTCATCGCGATGCTGATCGCCATTCCCGTGGGTCTCGGCATTGCGATCTTCCTCACCGAGCTCTGCCCGCAATGGCTGCGCCGCCCGATCGGCATGGCAATCGAGCTGCTCGCCGGTATTCCCTCGATCATCTACGGCATGTGGGGCTTCTTCGTGTTGGGTCCGTTCCTGGCCAACACGTTCCAGCCCTTCATGATCAAGATCTTCGACGGCGTTCCCGTGCTGGGCGCGATCTTCGCAGGTCCCCCGTCCTATCTCAGCCTGTTCAATGCCGCGCTGATCCTTGCCATCATGGTGCTGCCCTTCATCACCTCGATCTCGGTCGACGTGTTCAAGACGGTGCCTCCGGTCCTGAAGGAAGCCGCCTACGGCGTCGGCTGCACCACATGGGAAGTCGTCCGCAGCGTGGTGATCCCCTACACCCGGGTCGGCGTCATCGGCGGCATCATGCTGGCGCTGGGCCGCGCGCTCGGCGAGACCATGGCGGTGACCTTCATCATCGGCAACTCGTTCCGGATCTCGTCATCGATCTTTGCGCCGGGCACCACGATCTCGGCGGCGATCGCATCCGAGTTCGCCGAGAGCGACGGCCTGCACCAATCCGGCCTGATCCTGCTCGGCCTCCTGCTGTTCGTTCTGACCTTCTTCGTGCTCGCAGCGGCGCGGCTGATGCTGATGCGGCTGGAAAAGAAGGCGGGGAATTAGCGCCATGAATCCGATCTATTCACGCCGACGCCGCAAGGACATCGTCGTCCGCGGGCTCTGCATCGCCGCAACCGCCTTCGGCGTCACCTGGCTCGCGCTGATCCTGATCACGCTGCTCTACAACGGGCTGGCGGGACTCAATGTCCAGCTGTTCACCGAGAACACGCCGCCACCGGGATCGAACGAGGGCGGTCTGCTCAACGCCATCGTCGGCTCGCTGATCATGACCGTGATCGGCGTCGGCATCGGCGCGCCGCTCGGTATGTTCGCCGGCACCTATCTCGCCGAATACGGCCGCAATGACCGGCTGACCTCGGTGATCCGCTTCATCAACGACATCCTGCTCTCGGCGCCCTCGATCATCATCGGCCTGTTCATCTACGGCGCCGTGGTGGTGCCGATGCGCGGCTTCTCGGCGATCGCAGGCTCGCTCGCCCTCGCGGTCATCGTGATCCCGGTGGTGCTGCGCACGACCGAGGACATGCTGCTGCTGGTGCCGAACGCGTTGCGCGAGGCGGCCTCGGCGCTCGGCCTGCCGCGTTCGCTGGTGATCAAGCGGATCGCTTATCGGGCTGCCCGATCGGGTCTCATCACCGGCGTGCTGCTCGCGACCGCTCGCGTCGCCGGTGAAACCGCGCCGCTGCTGTTCACCGCGCTATCGAACCAGTTCTTCAGCCTCGGCCTGAACAAGACGATGGCGAACCTGCCTGTGACCATCAACAACTTCGTGCAGAGCCCCTATGCCTATTGGAAGCAGTTGGCCTGGAGCGGGGCGCTGCTCATCACCCTGACCGTTCTTGCCCTTAATATTTTCGCGCGCATCCTTGGCGCCGAGAGGACCGCAAAATGAGTGATCTTTCCGTGTCGATGAGCGCGTCCGGTGGACTGCCGCATGCGGCGGTGCTGCCCGAGGCGCCTCCCAAGGTGACCGTGCGTAACCTGAACTTCTATTACGGCGAGCACCATGCGCTGAAGAACATCAACCTGACGCTCGGCGCCAACCGCGTTACGGCGTTCATCGGTCCGTCGGGCTGCGGCAAGTCGACCCTGCTGCGCATCTTCAACCGGATGTACGACCTCTATCCCGGCCAGCGCGCCACCGGTCAGCTCATGCTCGATCAGACCAACATTCTCGACCCCAGGCTGGACCTCAATTTGCTGCGCGCCCGCGTCGGCATGGTGTTCCAGAAGCCGACGCCGTTCCCGATGACGATCTACGAGAACATCGCGTTCGGCATCCGTCTCTATGAGAAGATCTCGAAGTCCGAGATGGACGGCCGCGTCGAGAAGGCGCTGCGCGGCGGCGCGCTGTGGAACGAGGTCAAGGACAAGCTCAACGCCTCCGGCCTGTCGCTCTCCGGCGGCCAGCAGCAGCGCCTCTGCATCGCCCGCACCGTCGCGGTGAGGCCCGAGGTGATTCTGTTCGACGAACCCTGTTCGGCGCTCGACCCGATCTCGACCGCCAAGGTCGAGGAGCTGATCCAGGAGCTGTCCGAGGATTACACGATTGCGATCGTCACCCACAACATGCAGCAGGCGGCGCGCGTCTCCGACAAGACCGCCTTCATGTATCTCGGCGAGCTGATAGAGTTCGACGACACCAGCAAGATCTTCACGTCGCCGTCCGATCGGCGCACGCAGGATTACATCACCGGCCGGTTCGGCTAGGAGACGCGACATGGGTTCTGAACATACCGCAAAGGCCTTCGACACCGACCTCCAGGAACTCACTCGCCTGGTCGCCGAGATGGGCGGCATCGCCGAGCGCATGATCGTCGAGTCCGTCGACGCGCTGATCCGCCGCGACGTCCCGCTCGGCCAGCGCGTCGTCGCCATCGACACCGAGCTCGACGCGCTGCAGAAGCGCATCGAGGAGCGTGCGGTGCTCACCATCGCCCGCCGCCAGCCGATGGCGGTCGATCTGCGCGAGATCGTCGGCGCCATGCGCGTCGCGACCGATCTCGAGCGCATCGGCGACCTCGCCAAGAACATGGGCAAGCGGGTTGCGGCGCTGGAGACGGACTTCCATCCGCTCAAGCTGTTCCGCGGCCTCGAGCACATGACCGACCTCGTGCAGCAGCAGGTCAAGTCGGTGCTGGACGCCTATGCCGCGCATGATTTGCCGGCGGCGATGGCGGTGTGGAAGGGCGACGAGGAAGTCGACGCCATCTGCACCTCGCTGTTCCGCGAACTCCTCACCTACATGATGGAGGATCCGCGCAATATCTCGTTCTGCATCCATTTGATGTTCTGCGCCAAGAACATCGAGCGGATCGGCGACCACGCCACCAATATCGCCGAGACCGTGTTCTACATGATCGAGGGCCAGGCGATCACCGACAAGCGGCCGAAGGGCGACATGACGACCTTTGCCAACACGGTACCGAACACCTGAAGATTTAAGGAGCGACGACCCGATGGGCGCACGCATTATGGTGGTTGAGGACGAGGAAGCCCTGACCGAGCTTCTCCGCTACAACCTCGAAGGCGACGGCTATGACGTCGAGACGGTGATGCGCGGCGACGACGCCGACACCCGCCTCAAGGAGCACATCCCCGATCTGATCGTGCTCGACTGGATGCTGCCGGGCCTGTCAGGCATCGAATTGTGTCGGCGGCTTCGCACCCGTCCCGAGACCAAGCAGCTCCCGATCATCATGCTCACCGCGCGCGGCGAGGAGAGCGAGCGGGTGCGGGGTCTTGCGACCGGCGCCGACGATTACATCGTCAAGCCGTTCTCGGTGCCGGAGCTGCTGGCGCGCGTGAAAGGCCTGCTGCGGCGCGCGAGCCCGGAGCGCCTCGCCACCGTCCTTGCTTTTGGCGACATCGAGCTCGACCGTGACAAGCGCCGCGTGGCGCGCTCGGGCCGGCCGATCGATCTCGGTCCGACCGAATATCGCCTGCTGGAGTTCTTCCTGGAGCACCCGGGACGGGTGTTCTCGCGCGAACAGCTGCTCGACAGCGTCTGGGGCCGCGACATCTATATCGACGAGCGCACCGTCGACGTGCATATCGGCCGCCTGCGCAAGCTGCTCAATCTCGGCCGCGAGCAGGACCCGATCCGCACCGTCCGCGGCGCCGGCTACGCGCTGGATGATCGGTTTGCCAAGGCAGAGCAGGTGTAGGGTTGCAGGCTTGTTTGTTGGCGAGCTGTCCCTGCATTCTCAGCCGTCGTCCCGGACAAGCGAGCGAAGCGAGCGCTGATCCGGGCCCATAACCACCGAACGTGGTTTGGCGAAGACTCGGAGTGACCCCTTCCGCACGATTATTGCGTGCTCGGAGTATGGGTCCCGGCCCCCTGTGCGCAATTGCGCACTAGGCCGGGACGACACTGAAATTGTTGAACTGTCTTCGCGTGACGACTAACGGGGACCCGGCTTTACCGGTGCGCGGCGCCGATCCGACGCCGGCTGGTACGCAACGCGCGAGTGCTGAGCGCAATAGGGCAGTCCGGACAGCGCCCTTCCACCGCAGAAGAAGAAGTCCGGGCTCGAGGGATCGCCGACCGGCCAGTGGCAGGTCGCCTCGTTCAATTCCAGCAGCGACAGCCGCTGGCTCATCGGCACCACGTTGTCATAGGTGACCGGATCCGGCTCAGCCTCCACCTCGAAGGCCTGCGCCAGCGCGGTGTTGCCGCGCGAGATCGGGCGGCTCACCCGCATCATGTGCTGCGCGGGGCGCGCCTTGCGCGGCCGCGGCGCTGCCGATGATGGGCTCTTGGCGCGGCCCGAAAGGCCGAGCCTGTGCACTTTGCCGATCACGGCATTGCGGGTCACATTGCCGAGCTCCGCCGCGATCTGGCTGGCCGAAAGTCCGGCCTCCCAGAGCTTTTTCAGCTGCTCGACGCGATCATCGGACCAGGTCAAAACCGTCATTGCACCCTTTCCCTCGCTGCGCGCCAGCCATCCTGGGGCCTCGCAGCGAATGCCTAAGCCTTCAAAAACCCGTGCCGCCAGAATCCCTTAAGGCTCGCCGGGCGCGTCTTGAACGCCCGAACGTTTACGCCGGTACATAAGGACTTAAAGATCAGAACCACTGCACGAGATGTCGTATCTGACAATCCAAACGCTACAATATGGCGTGACTCCCGCGCAAGAGTCCGCCGACTCGCTTCCACATGTTCCGTGGCCAAATCCCGCAAAATCGGCACCGCAAGACTACGGATTCAGCGTTTCGCGAGGCTTTCCGGGCGGCATTGACACCCGTTTCACCAGGCCTAAGATAGTCGCACGTGCCGCCCTCAAGAGGCGGCACGTTTCGTTTTCCGGGCCGGTCGATGGTGCGTTGCGCAATGCACGCTCACTCCGTCCGCAACATTCAAGTGACCATCATGACTAACAGCGCAGCGCCGCATTTGCTCCCCGTTTTCGCCAGGTCCGACCTTGGTTTCGAGCGTGGCGAAGGCTGCTGGCTGATCGCGACCAATGGCGAGCGCTATCTCGATTTCACCTCCGGGGTGGCGGTGAATGCGCTCGGCCATGCCCATCCGGCGCTGGTCGCGGCGTTGCAGGAGCAGGCCACCAAGCTCTGGCACATGTCGAACCTGTTCCAGAGCCCGGACGGCGAAAAGCTCGCCGCGCGCCTGTGCAATGAAAGCTTCGCGGACTTCGTGTTCTTCTGCAATTCCGGCGCCGAAGCGCTGGAATGCGTGATCAAGGTCGTGCGCCGTTATCACGCCGCAAAGGGTCATCCCGACCGCTATCGCATGATCACCTTCGAAGGCGCCTTCCATGGCCGCACGCTGGCGACGCTGGCCGCAACGGGATCGGCAAAATATCTCGAAGGTTTCGGCCCTCCGATGGAGGGCTTCGACCAGGTTGCGCATGGCGATCTCGATGCCGTGAAAAAGGCAATCGGTCCGCAGACCGCCGGCATCCTGATCGAGCCGATCCAGGGCGAGGGCGGTGTGCGTTCGGCAACGCCCGCCTTCCTGAGGGCGTTGCGCCAGCTCTGCGACGAGAAGGGTCTGTTGCTCGCCTTCGACGAGGTGCAGACCGGCATGGGCCGCACCGGCGATCTGTTCGCGTACCGCCGCCTTGGCGTCGAACCCGACGTGATGTCGCTGGCCAAGGCGCTCGGCGGCGGCTTCCCGATCGGCGCCTGCCTTGCGACCGCGGAAGCGGCGTCCGGCATGACGCCGGGCTCGCACGGCTCGACCTTCGGGGGCAATCCGCTCGCGATCGCGGCTGCGAACGCCGTGCTCGACGTCATGCTCAAGCCCGGCTTCTTCGACCACGTGCAGAGGATGTCGCTGCTGCTCAAGCAGAAGCTCGCCTCCGTGATCGACCGTCACGGCGATGTCGTCAGCGAAGTGCGCGGCGAGGGCCTCCTGATCGGCATCAAGGCCGTGGTGCCCTCCGGCGATCTCGTTGCAGCCTTGCGCGACCAAAAGCTGCTCACCGTCGGTGCCGGCGACAATGTCGTGCGTTTCCTGCCGCCTTTGATCGTTACCGAAGCCGAGATCGAGGACAGCGTCGGGCGGCTCGAGCGCGCCTGCACCGCGTTGTCCGGCAACAAGCGGGCGGCAAGCTGATGAGCAAGTCGCCCGATAAAACACCGAAGCACTTCCTCGATATCAACGAGCTGCCGCTGTCGGAGCTCAAGCGCATGCTCGCTGCGTCCTCCGCGATGAAGGCGAAGCAGAAGGCGCATCAGCCGGTCAGGCCGCTCGAAGGCAAGACCCTGGCGATGATCTTCGAGCGCCCCTCGACGCGGACGCGGGTGTCTTTCGACGTCGCCATGCGCCAGCTCGGCGGCGAGCCCATCATGCTCACCGGCGCCGAAATGCAGCTCGGCCGCGGCGAGACCATCGCCGACACCGCGCGCGTGCTGTCGCGCTATGTCGACGCCATCATGATCCGCATTCTCAATCACGATGCGCTGCTGGAGCTTGCGGCAAACGCCACCGTGCCCGTCATCAACGGCCTGACGCGCCGCTCGCATCCCTGCCAGGTGATGGCGGACCTCATGACCTACGAGGAACATCGCGGCCCGATCGAGGGCAAGACCGTGGCCTGGACCGGCGACGACAACAACGTGCTCGCCTCCTGGGCGCACGCCGCCGAGCGCTTCAAGTTCCAGCTCAATGTCGCGACGCCTCCGGAGCTCGCGCCGAAAAAGGCGATGCGCGACTTCATCAAGGCGACCGGCGCGCCGATCATGCTCGGCACGGATGCCGAAGCCGCCGTGCGCGGCGCCGATTGTGTCGTGACCGACACCTGGGTGTCGATGGGCGACAAGGAAGGCGAGCACCGCCACAACGTGCTCAAGCCCTATCAGGTCAATGCGCAGCTGATGTCGCTTGCCAAGCCGGATGCGCTATTCATGCACTGCCTGCCCGCCCATCGCGGCGAGGAGGTCACCGACGAGGTGATCGACGGTCCACAATCCGTCGTGTTCGACGAGGCCGAAAACCGCCTGCACGCGCAAAAGGGCATTCTGGCCTGGTGCTTCGACGCAGTGAAGTAATCCGGGCCGGTATCCGCCGTGCCGGCGAAGTAGGTCTTCATCGTCGTGGGGGGGGGGGGGGGGGCCCCCCCCCCCGGCCCCGCGGGGGGGGGGGGGGGGTGTGGTGGGGGGGGGGGGGCGGGGGGGGGTGGGGGGGGGGGGGGGGGGGGGGGGGGGGGAGCGGGGGGGG
>NZ_JBVVPP010000051.1:17389-53684 GCF_055811315.1 Bradyrhizobium sp. MI1.4
CCCAAACCGGCATTGGGGGGGGGGGCTTCCCCCGCTTTAATTAACGCGGGGCGTTTTCCGCGGGGGCGGCCTATTTGGGTTTAATCGGCGGCCGGGCCCTCCCCCCGCCCGACACCGAATTTGCCGTGCTTGCGTACGATCCGTGCTGCATTCTGGATGCAGCCCTCCCCCCTTCCAATTCCGCCTTCCGACCCCAGATAAAGCGCCATGGTTTCCCAATCCCCTGATATGAAAACCGGGCCTGAAGGCCCGGTTCGCGCGCCATCCGCGGTTCCGATCGACGACGCCGTGCTGCCTTACGAGGTCGACGCGCTCGATGTGCGCGGTCGGCTGGTGCGGCTTGGTCCGGCGCTCGACGAAATCCTGACCAAGCACGATTATCCCGCGCCGGTCGGCAAGCTGCTCGGCGAGGCCATCGTGCTGACCACGCTGCTTGGCTCCTCGCTGAAGTTCGAGGGCCGCTTCATTCTCCAGGCCCAGACCGACGGTCCGGTGTCGTTCCTGGTCGTGGACTATCAGGCGCCGGATCGCCTGCGCGCCTATGCGCGCTACGACGCCGCGCGCCTCGGCGAGGCCAAAGATACTGGCACGCATTCCGGCGCGCTGCTGGGCCACGGTCATCTCGCCATGACCATCGACCAAGGCCCCGACATGAGCCGCTACCAGGGCCTGGTTGCGCTCGACGGCGGCAGCCTCGAAGACGCCGCTCACGAATATTTCCTGCGCTCCGAGCAGATCCCGACACGCGTGCGTCTCGCTGTCGGCGAGGAATGGCGTTCGAACGACGGCGGCAAGCATCGCTGGCGTGCTGGCGGCATGCTGATGCAGTTCCTGCCGAAGGCGCCCGAGCGTGCGCGGCAGGCCGATCTGCATCCCGGCGATGCGCCCGAAGGCGTCGAAGTGCACGCCGTCGCTGAAGACGATGCCTGGGTCGAGGCACGCTCGCTGATCGAGACCGTCGAAGACGTTGAGCTGATCGATCCGGAGCTGTCCGGGGAGCGGCTGCTCTACCGCCTGTTCCACGAGCGCGGCGTGCGCGTGTTCAATCCGCTGCCCTTGAAGGCGCAATGCTCCTGCTCGCGCGATGCGGTGGCATCGATGCTAAAGAGCTTTTCGTCTGACGACCGTGCCGCGATGGTCAAGGACGACAAGGTCGTCGTGACCTGCGAGTTCTGCAGCTCGGTGTACGAGTTCACGCCGGATGAAGCAGGCGTGGAAGACGCGTAAGGCGTTAGCCTGCAGGTGCGATAGGGTCGGCCAAAGCGGAGCGCGCCCACCATCTCCTGCCCTAGTTCAACACCCGCTTGTTGTCCGGGCTGTCCAGCGAGAACGTCGGCACGTCAATTTCGAAGCGCTCGCCGGTCGCGCTGACCATCTGGTAGCGGCCGGTCATGAAGCCCGAGGCGGTCGTGAGCGGGACGCCGGAGGTGTATTCGAAGCGTTCGCCGGGCGCGAGCGTCGGCTGCTCGCCGACGACGCCCTCGCCCTTCACCTCCTGCTGCCGGCCGGTGGCGTCGGTGATGATCCAGTGCCGCGTCTTGAGCTGCACGGTCTCGTCGCCGGAATTGGTGATGACGACGGTGTAGGCCCAGAAATAACGGGAGCGGTCAGCCGACGACTGCTCCGGAACAAAGTTCGGCTCGACGGTCACTTCGATCTGGCGGGTCACGGCGCGGTACATGATTGCCATCATACCGAAAACCGCCCGGGAACCAAACGCCGGAGACGCCTTGGCGACATCGTCCCGCCAGAATTCGCAGGGAAGTACACGTCCAAATGGGCTTGCAAATGTACTTGCTTGTGATCCGGTCGTTTTGCGAGATGACGGCCGGACCGGTACACTCCTTGCCACGTCGCGATTTGCGGAAGGGTTTTTAGGCCCCCGATGACCATTGCCGACCAAGTGACGGGATCGACGATCGCGGGAACCGCTAAACCTGTGGAGGTCAAGTCCGCGGGAGCGAAGCGGCGCGCGGCCGCGCCGGCCATTTCGCTGCCCGCCATCGGCGAGCGCGAGCTCCGGCTGGACCTATTCCGCGGCCTTGCGCTGTGGCTGATCTTCATCGACCATTTGCCGCCGAGCCTTCTGACCTGGTTCACGATCCGCAATTACGGCTTCAGCGACGCCACCGAGATCTTCATCTTCATCTCCGGCTATACCGCCGCCTTCGTCTACGGTCGGGCGATGCTGGAGTCCGGCATCGTCGTCGCCACCGCGCGCATCCTGCGGCGCGTCTGGCAGATCTATGTCGCCCACGTCTTCCTGTTCACGATCTTCCTTGCCGAAATCTCCTACGTCGCGACCAGGTTCGAGAACCCGCTCTACACCGAAGAGATGGGCATCATGGATTTCCTCAAGCAGCCCGACGTCACGATCGTGCAGGCGCTGCTGCTGCGCTTCCGTCCGGTCAACATGGACGTGCTGCCGCTCTACATCGTGCTGATGCTGGCGCTGCCCTTGATCCTGTGGCTGATGAAGTGGCGCCCCGACGTGACGCTCGGCCTCTCGGTCGCGCTCTACGCGGTGACCTGGGAATACGACCTCTATCTGTCGGCCTATCCGAACGGCTTCTGGGCCTTCAATCCCTTCGCCTGGCAATTGCTGTTCGTGTTCGGGGCATGGTGCGCGCTCGGGGGTGCGCGACGCATGTCGCACATTCTGGCTTCGCGGGTGACGATGTGGATCGCGATCGCCTATCTGGTTGCGGCATTCTACGTGACGCTGACCTGGTATGTGCCGCAGCTCTCCCACTTCATGCCGAAGCGGCTCGAGCAGTGGATGTATCCGATCGACAAGGCCGACCTTGACGTGCTGCGCTTCACGCATTTCCTGGCGCTGGCCGCGCTCACCGTGCGCGTCCTGCCCCGGGACTGGCCGGGCCTGAAATCGCCCTGGCTGCGGCCGCTGATCCTGTGCGGCTCGCATTCCCTGGAGATATTCTGTCTCGGCGTCTTCCTCGCCTTTGCCGGCCATTTCATCCTGGCCGAAGTCTCGGGCGGCCCGGTCATGCATGCGCTAATAAGTCTCTCCGGAATCCTGATCATGTGGGCCATGGCCTGGCTGATTTCGTGGTACAAGCGGGTGGCTGACAAGAGCGGTTCGAAAACCAAAAGCGCCGTCGGCAGCGCCGATATGGCGGGAGGGGGCTGATGAAGGCGAAGGTTTTCCTGAGCCTGATCCTGCTGTGCGGTGGTCTCGCCGCGCCTCCGGCGCGCGCGGACGATGCTGCGCCGGCTGCTTCAGCCGCGCCCGCAGCCTGTGAAGTGCCGTCCTATCTGCTCACCAGCGAAAGCCAGCTTCCCAAGGTCGCCGATGCCGTGAAGGCCGGCAAGCCGCTCGAAATCCTGGTCATCGGCAGTCGCTCGACCACGATTCCGGCTTCCGAGGACGCCTCTTATCCGGCGCGGATGCAGGCCATCCTGAAGGACAAGCTGCCGCCGTCCGAGATTGTGCACGTCTCCGTAGAAATACAGAGCAAGAAAACGGCCGAGGAGGCGGCTGCCAGCTTCGTTAAGCTGATGGAAGCAAAAACGCCTACTTTGGTCATCTGGCAGACCGGGACTGTCGATGCTATCCGAGCCATCGATCCCGATGATTTTCGTGGCGCGGTGACCGAAGGGGTTGTTGCGTTGCAAAAGGCAGGGGCTGACGTCGTCTTGATGAATTTGCAGTACAGTCCGCGTACCGAAACCATGATCTCGGTGCCGCCATACCTCGACAATATGCGGGTGGTGGCGCAGGAGCACGATATTCCGCTGTTCGATCGGTTCGCGATCATGCGGCAGTGGAATGATCAGGGCCAGTTCGACCTATTCAGCCCGTCGCGCGGCCCCGAGTTGGCGAAGCAGGTCCATGATTGCCTTGGCCGGGCGTTGGCACAGTTCCTGATCGACGCTGCCCATCTGGAGCCGGCCCAGCAGCAAAATTGAGGTCTAGCGTTAATGAGTTCTCTCCGCCCTTTTTGCCTGACGGCATGGCTGGCTGTGCCCGCAGCAGCGGTGCTGCTGTTGCTGAGTCCGGCCTCGCAGTCCCACGCGCAGACGCAGGCCGCGCAGGCAACACCGGCCCCGCAGCAGTCGGCTGATCCGGCTCCCGCTTCACCGTCCCAGACCACCGTCGCAGCGACGTCCCCCGACCAGCGCGGCATCACGGCGCGCGCCATCGACAAGGTGAAGCAGGTCGCGAAATCCGCCGGCGACATCTTTAGCCGCGTGCCCTGCCTGTCGCCGAAGGGCGGCTCGAAGGCGATGGGCTCGCTGCCGCATGTCGCGGGCAAGCTCGTCGCCGGCCAGCCCGTCGTCATCGTCGCGTTCGGCTCGTCGTCGACCGCGGGATTCGGCGCGAGCTCGCCGGAGTTCAACTATCCCAATCGCCTTGCCGCGCAGCTGCACCGGCACTATCCGACCGCCGACATCACCGTCGTCAATGCCGGCGTCGGCGGCGAGGATGCGCCCGAGATGATGAAGCGTCTCCAGAAAGAGGTGATCGACGTGCATCCGGATCTGGTGATCTGGCAGGTCGGCACCAATGCCGTGCTGCGCAATCTCGATCCTGGCGAGACCGCCAAACTGGTCGAGGACGGCATCGCTCGCATCCAGGCCACCGGCGGCACCGACATCGTGCTGGTCGATCCGCAATATTCGCCCGCGGTCAACCAGCGCGCCGAGAGCGCCGGCAAGATGGTGAAGCTGCTCGGCAAGGTCGCCGAGCTCCGTCACGTCGGTATCTTCCCGCGCTTCGAGGTGATGCGCGACTGGCACGAGAAGCAATCCCTTCCGGTCGAGAGTTTCGTGATCGCGGACGGACTGCACATGAACGATTGGGGCTATGCCTGCTTCGCCCAGCTCCTCGGCGACGACATCATCCGCTCCGTCGGCCAAATCAAGCTCGGCGTGAACGTGCCCGCGGACGTGCGGACCTATCGGCCGATGTAGCTGCTGCAGGGTGGGCAAAGGCGCGCTCTTCGCGCCGTGCCCACCATCCAGCGGCACTGTGATCGTGAATGGTGGCACGCTTGCTTTGCCCACCCTACGATGTCGAATGCGTGGCTACGCCTTCTCCAGCGCCGCGGTCAGATCCTCGATCAGATCGTCCGCGTGCTCGAGGCCTGCCGAGAAGCGGATGAATCCTTCGCTGATGCCGAGCGCGGCGCGGTCCTCCGGCTTCAAACGCTGATGCGTCGTGGTCGCGGGATGGGTGACGAGGCTCTTGGCGTCGCCGAGATTGTTCGAGATCTTGGCGAGCTTGAGCTCGTTGAGCACGCGGAACGCCGCCTGCTTGCCGCCCTTGACCTCGAGGCCGACCAGCGTCGAGCCGCCGCGCATCTGCTTCTTCACCAATGCAGCCTGCGGATGATCGGCGCGGCCGGGAAACACCAGCCGCGAAATCTTCGGATGGCTCGCCAGCACGTCCGCGATGCGCGCCGCCGTCTCGGTCTGCGCGCGCACGCGCACGGCGAGCGTCTCCAGCCCCTTGAGCAGGACCCAGGCGTTGAACGGCGAGATCGACGGGCCGGTCTGGCGCATGAAATTGTGGATGTGCTCGGCGATGAACGCTTCCGAGGACAGGATGATGCCGCCGAGACAGCGGCCCTGGCCGTCGATGTGCTTGGTCGCGGAATAGACCACGACGTCGGCGCCGAGCGCGAGCGGGCTCTGCCAGATCGGGGTGGCGAACACGTTGTCGACGACGAGCCGCGCGCCGCCACTATGCGCGATCTCGGCAATGCCGGGAATGTCGAGCACGTCGAGCGTCGGATTGGTCGGGCTCTCCAGGAAGAACGTCTTGGTGTTCGGCTTCATGGCGCGCTGCCACTGGTCGAGATCGAGGCCGTCGACCAGCGTGGTCTCGATGCCGTAGCGCGGCAGTAAATCCTGCACGACGTAGAGACACGAGCCGAACAGCGCGCGCGAGGCCACGACGTGATCGCCGGCCTTGAGCGGCGCCAGGATCGCGGTCGTCACCGCGGCCATGCCGGTCGCGGCCGAACGTGCCGCTTCGGCGCCTTCGAGCTCGATCATGCGGCGCTCGAACATCGAGATGGTCGGATTGGAGTAGCGTGAATAGATGAAGCCGGGGTCCTCGCCCTTGAACCGCGCCTCGCACTCCTCAGCGCTGTTGTAGACGTAGCCCTGGGTCAGGAACAGCGACTCCGACGTCTCGCCATATTGCGAGCGTAAGGTGCCGGAATGAACCAGGCGAGTTTCGGGACGGTAGTGGGCGGTTGGCGCCGGGGACTTCGACATAGGACCTCCTGACGTGACCATCGAGAATGGTCACAAAAAAACCGGCCTGGAATATCTCCACGGGCCGGGATCACAGAGGTCCCCGGCCTGTTTAGCGACTTATTTAACGTGGCTGCAAGCCGGCCGGCTCAAATCACCACGGGATAAGTCATGCTCATATTCCGCAATGCCCTTTCCGTCAAGACGTCCATCGGATAGCCGTAAAACGCTCATATTTCCCGCATGTCGGGATGTGTTTGATCCCTGATGAGGACCCCGGGTTGACGTTCACGGTCGCCGCCGACGCCAATGGTATCCTGCCCGACCGCATGATCGCGGCGATGGCGGAGGGCGGTCTCATCCTGCCCGCTTACGACTTCGTCGAAAGCCAGATCCAGCCGGCGAGCCTCGATTTGCGTCTTGGCGATATCGCCTATCGCGTTCGCGCCAGCTTCCTGCCCGGTCCCGGCGCCACGGTCGCCGAGCGCATCGACGAGTTGAAGCTGCACGAGTTCAGCCTCGCCGACGGCGCGGTGCTGGAGACCAACTGCGTCTACATCGTGCCGCTGCTTGAAAGCCTCGCGCTGCCGCCGGAAATCGTCGCGGCCGCCAACCCGAAGAGCTCGACCGGCCGGCTCGACGTCTTCACCCGCGTGATCGCCGACGGCACCCGCCGCTTCGACATGATCGGTGCCGGCTATCACGGCCCGCTCTATGCCGAGATCAGCCCGAAGACGTTTCCGGTGCTGGTCAGCGAGGGCTCGCGCCTGAGCCAGGTGCGCTTCCGCACCGGCGATGCCATCCTCAACATCGACGACCTCGAGGGGCTGCACGCGACCGAGCGTCTCGTCGATATCGACGACGCCGACCTCACCGGCGGCGTCGCCGTCTCTGTTGATCTCTCCGGCGAGAAGAGCGGCGGCTTCGTCGGCTACCGCGCCAAGCGCCACACCGGCGTCATCGACGTCGATCGCCGCGCCGGCTATTCCGTCGAGGACTTCTGGGAGCCGATCTCGGCCCGTCCCGACGGCAGCCTGATCCTCGATCCCGGCGAGTTCTATATCCTCGCGTCGAAAGAGGCGGTGCAGGTGCCGCCCGATTACGCCGCGGAGATGGTGCCGTTCGATCCGCTGGTCGGCGAGTTCCGCGTGCATTATGCCGGATTCTTCGATCCCGGCTTCGGCTATGCCGGCGCCGGCGGGCTAGGCTCGCGCGCCGTGCTCGAAGTGCGCTCGCGCGAGGTGCCGTTCATCCTCGAGCACGGCCAGATCGTCGGCCGCCTCGTCTACGAGAAGATGCTGGCCCGCCCCGACGCGATGTACGGCCAGCGCATCGGCTCGAACTACCAGGCGCAGGGCCTGAAGCTGAGCAAGCATTTCCGGGTGTAGGGATAGCCTCACCTTCCGCTGTCATGCCTCGGCTTGACCGGGGCATCCAGTACGCCGTAGCCTATTGGTTCGATCACATCCGCCTCTGGAATACTGGATCGCCCGATCAAGTCGGGCGATGACACCGAATCTGTGTCAAGATGGGAAGTGAATCTACGTCCGAGGTGGCGAAATGACAGATCAATCCGAACTCGACGCAAGAATCCTCGACGACGTCGCCGACGCGCTGATCTATTCGGATCGCTCCGGCACGATCATGCGCTGGAACCGCGCATCGTCCGCACTGTTCGGCTTCTCGGCGGACGAAGCGCTGGGCCAGAATCTCGACCTGATCATTCCCGAACATCTGCGCGCCGCGCACTGGAAAGGTTTTGAGGCCGCGCTTGCCAGCGGCGCGATGAAGCTTGCGGGCAAGCCGACACTGACCCGCGCGCTGCACAAGGACGGACGCAAGCTCTACATCGAGATGACCTTTGCGCTGGTGCGGGACGCCGCTGGAGTGGTGCAAGGATCGGTGGCGATGGCACGCGACGTCACCGAGCGCGTCGAGCGCGAGCGTGCCGCCAAAGCCTCGCAAACTAAGCCTGCGCAAAATTCGTGATGCGGAATTGGCGCGCCGGCGTGCAGGGCTCCCTGCGTGCGGCTCAACTTGTCCGTCACCGGATGCAGTGACACACTCGATCAGAACAACGATCGGGAGCGAACATGACCGCACCAGACCCCGCGCAGGAAGCTCAATGGAAACGCTGGCGCGCGGTTGCCGATCTCTATCACGCCTACTTCACCGGTCTGATCCTCACCGTGGTCACGCGTCGCGGCACGGCAGATGCTGCGGAGTTCGTCTTTCGCGTGTTCCGCCGCCAGCAGCAGGAGCGCTTCCTGCCGGGGCTGGAGAAGCTCGGGCTGAGCCATCTGCCGCCCGCCGTGGCAGCCGCGCAATATCACTATCTCTCGAACTGGATCGGCGGCGTGCACGTCGAATACATGTATGAGAGCGACCGCAAAGCCTGGATACGCTATCCGCCGCCGCGCTGGATATGGAAAGGCACTGCCATCTGCGGCGTGCCGGGCGAAGTCTCGCGCGCGATGCTGCGCGGCTGGCACGCCAACAACGGCGTGGCGCTCGGCGATACCAGATTGGGGTTCGTCTGCACGAAGCAGAGCGTCGACGGCCAGGACGGGCTCGAAGGCTACTATTATCAATATGACCAGCCCCTCGAACTCGACCAGCGCCTCGTGTTCGCGCGGCACCTCGAAGCCCCGCTGTTCGATGCAGCCGCGGCTCCGGCGTTGCCGGTCGCAAGCTGGCCAAGGCCGAGACTGGAAAAAGCCTATCGCAACTATGCGATGGAATATGTGCGCACCGCCGCGCCCGTGATGGTGCAGCTGTTCGGTCCGGAGGATGCGGGCTATCTCCTGCACCTCACGGGCAAGCTGATCGGGATGCAATATTTCGATGAGGTCGCTGCGGCGCTGTCGATGGGCCGCGGCGGTGCGAGCGAATTCGCGACGTTCCTCAACGCGCTGTTTGTCGCGCAGGACGATGCGGCTGAGACGACGCAATCCGAGGGCACGTTCGAAATCCGTCAGCAGAGCTGGAGGTTGATGGAAGACGTCGCCGATAACCACTCCGCTTGCGCCAAGGTGCTGGCGGGGTTGTTCGAGGGGCTTGCGGCCGGGTGCGGCCGGCACATCGGCGTGCACCTGTCCGCGACACCGAGCGGTCGTCCGCCATTGCTCTGGACGATTGGGTAGACGACGGCGTCACCGCGCTGCCGCAGGGCACGCCTGCACCTAGCGCAGGAGGAATCGCTGCGCGTCGTGCTAACAAGCCTCTTGTTGCGCCCTGCGCGAACCAATTCATTGGCACACCCAAGCATTGCTGCGCCGGAAATGGCGCTTTGCCCGGAGAGGACATGTCAGACATCGCCGAAATCCCGGTCGATGAACAAGAGCGTCCGCTGCCGCCGCCTCCGCGCCCCGTGAGGAGCGCGCTGATGGACGGGCCGATCCTGCGCACGCTGCTCGGACTGGCCTGGCCCAACGTGGTCGCGCTCTCAGCCGGCACTTGCACGGTAATTGCGGAGACCTCCTATATCGGACGGCTCGGCGTGGAAGCGCTGGCCGCGATGGCGCTGGTGTTTCCGACAGTGATCCTGACCATGACCATGTCAGGCGGTGCGATGGGCGGCGCGGTGGCCTCCGCCATCGCGCGCGCGCTCGGCGCGGGCGATCGCGAGCGTGCCGGGACGCTCGCCGCGCACGCGCTGCTGATCGGCATCAGCTTCGGCCTCGTCTTCATGCTGGGCATGCTGATCTTCGGGCCCAAGGTGCTTGAGATGCTCGGCGGCCGCGGCGACGTGCTGACGCATGCGATCGCCTACACCCAGGTGTTTTTCGGCGGCGCCGTGCTGCCCTGGCTGCTCAACACCATGGCCGGCGTCCTGCGCGGCACCGGCAACATGAAGCTGCCGTCGCTGTTGATCCTCAATTCCGCGGCCTGGCAGATCGTGCTCGGTGGCACGCTTGGCCTCGGCCTCGGTCCGGTGCCGCAATTCGGCATGCGCGGCGTCGCCGCCGGCGCGCTGATTGCCTATTGCATGAATATCGGCGTGATGGGCTGGTACCTGTTCTCCGGCCGCGCCCGCGTGACGCCGAAGCTGCGCGGACTTCGCATCCAATGGGCGATGTTTTTCGACATCCTCAAAGTGGGCGCCATCGCCTGCTTCTCGCCGCTGCAATCGGTGCTGACGATCTCGATCTTCACTCACATGCTTGCGAAATTCGGCACCGCGATCCTGGCCGGCTACGGCATCGGTGCGCGGCTGGAATTCCTGCTGACCTCGATCGCGTTCTCGTTCGGCATCGCCTCGGTGCCGATGATCGGCATGGCGGGCGGCGCCGGCCGCATCGCCCGCGCCCGGCGCATCGCCTGGATCGCAGCGGCGAGCGCCTTCGTCGCCGTCGGTGCACCGGCGTGCCTGGTCGCGGCCTTCCCCGATCTCTGGGTCAACATCTTCACGGACAGCGCGACCGTGCGCGCCACCAGCCACCAATATTTGTCGACGGTGGCGCCGTTCTACGCCTTCATCGGCCTCGCCTCGACGATGTATTTCTCGTCGCAGGGCGCTGCGAAGGTGATCGGCCCGGTGCTGGCGCAGACCGCGCGGCTGATCTACATCTCGGCTGTCGGCTGGTGGCTGTCGACGCATGATGCCACCGCGCAAAGCTTCTTCTGGCTGGCGGCGAGCTCGATGGTCGTGCTCGGCCTGCTCTCGTGCTCCAGCGTGGTGCTGACACGCTGGGGACCGCGCCAAACCAAACCTGCGATCAGGCCGGCTCTGTCGGCCGCCGCGGACTAGCGGTGCCTGTGGCGGCGATGGCCGCCACCACCGCCGACATTGGCGAGCCGCATCAGTTGCGGAATCATCGCCATCATGTCGCCGCCACCGGCGCCGCCGAGCATGCCCATGATATCGCCGCCGCCGATGCCGCCCATTCCGGCCGGCATGGTGCCGCCTCCACCCATCGGCGCGTAGCCGCCGTAATTGGGCGCGCCGAAACCGCCGCCGAGGTTGCCGGCGCCGAGGCCGCCAATGCCACCGCCGCCCATCATGCCAAGACCACCACCGCCATTCTCCATCATGCGGCTCATCATCGGGCCCATGGTCTGCATCATCATGCCGAAGCGGCGCTTGCCCATCTTGGCCTTCATCATCTCGAGCATCGGCGCCATCTGGGTCATTATGTCCTCGCCGCCGGCACCGCCGCCGCCGAAGAACTGCGCCTTTGCCGGCGCGCTCGAAATCGAAAACATCAGCAGCACGGCGGCCGCCTGGCAGATCACCTTGTCCGCACCTCTCATGGCCTGCTCCTCGCGTGCGTGGCGCCGCCGGGAGAGCGGAGCCAACCGGACGCACGGCGCCATCGTTATTGCGGACGAGGGCTGGGCTCTGTGAGAAAGATCACGCAGCTGCGGCCGGAAACGCGCGGTGTATGGCGGCGACGGCGTCCTTGGTCTGTCCCTGCACATAGGGCGCGAGCTCGTTCGGCAGCATGTCGATGATCCAGACCAGGCGGCATCTCGCCTCGCCCTCGGCGATCACCTGCACCGAGGCGCTGTAATGCTTCAGCCGCTCGTTGTTGATCGCGTAGACCAGCCGCCGCCCGGCATCGTCGCAATCGACCAGCACCTCGCGCGCCACCGATCCGTTGGCGAAGGTGACGATGCGCGTGTCGCCGTCGAGCGTGCAGGCCGTGACGAAGCCCGGCGCCAACCGCCGATGCAGCGCGCCGAAATCGCGCACGGCATCCCAGACGTCGCGCGCTGGGGCGTTGAGGGGAATGTCGTTGTGGATGGAGGCCATGATGCAATCCTGGTTGAGTTCCTTGATGTAGAGAAGCGAGCGATAGCGCCGTCATCCCAGCTGTCATCGCCCGACTCCATCGGGCGATCCAGTATTCCAGAGGCCGCTGTGATTGAATCGAGGAGCTGCGGCGTACTGGATACCCCGGTCAAGCCGGGGGATGACAGCGTGTGTGTGTGGTGAGGGCTGCCGCGTTCACACACAGACCGCCTCAACATTGTTGCCATCGGGATCGATCAAAAACGACGCGTAGTAAGTCGGGCTGTAATCCTTGCGCGGGCCGGCGCCGCCATTGTCGCGGCCACCGCTCTTCAAGCCCTCGCTGTGGAATGCCTTGACCGCGTCATGATCCCCCGCGCGAAACGCGATGTGCACGCCATCGGCTTTGCGCCCCTTGTTCAGGTGCAGCCACAGCGCCGGCTCGCCCTTCGGCCCGAAGCCGGCATAACCATCGCCACTCGAGCACACGACATAACCGAGCGGCGCCAGCACCGCGGTGTAGAAGCGCGTGGCGGCGTCGAGGTCGGCAACGCGCAATCCGATATGGTCGTACATGGTCGTCTCCATTGCCAAAGCGCGCCACAATCGGCGCGCGCCGGAGACGAACCTAGTCAGTTGAGGGCAAGCTGCTCTTGGAGAATCTTGCGCTCTCCCTTCGAAGCCTGGCGGAACTTGGTCGGCGAGACGCCGGCGGCGCGGTGGAAGGTGCGGACGAAGTTGGAGAGATCGCCGAAGCCGACGTCGTAGGCGATGTCGGTGACTGCGATGTCGTCGTCAGTCAGCAGCCGCGCCGCATGCCGCAGCCGCGAGCGCACCAGATATTGATGCGGAGTGACGCCGAGCACGGCGGAGAACAGCCGCAGGAAGTGGAAGGGGCTGAGGCCTGCCTGCCGTGCGGCCTGTTCGAGGTCGACCTCGGCATGCGAGTTGGCGTCGATCCAGAGCGCGGCTTCCACGGCGCGGCGGCGATCACGCGCCGTCGGTGTCGTCGGCTTGCGCGCCTTGCCCGACACGACATCGACGAAACGACCGGTGAGGATCTGCCCGACCTCGTCGAGACCGAGGTCGCTGTTGCCATCTGCCGCCGTCTGGGCGAGCTCGCCCAGCACCATCAGCTCGGGCAGCGGTGGCGTCGCGCCGACCTGCCAGACGTCGCTCCGGCCGCCGAGCGCGTCGACCAGATCCTCGCTGAGGAAAAAGGACAGGCAGACGTCGCCGGCGACGTGCTCATGTGTGCAGGTGTATTCCTCGCCTGGCGCGCCGACCAGCATCGAGCCCGCCACCAGCTCGAAGAAGCCGGCGCGGCAATGACAGCCAAAGCTGCCGGCGCGGACATAGGCGATGGAATGGCCGGTGCGGCACTCCGCAAACGGGCTGTCGTCCGGTCCCGCGTCGCAGCGAAACTCGGAGACGGTCATCGAGGGGGTGGTCAGCAGCGTTGTTGCATCCATCCCGCCTATCTAGGTGGAGGGTCTCGGTGGGGCAACGGGCAGCAGGACGTCGAACAGCGTCTTGCTGGCGATCGGATGGGTGCCCTCCAGCGACAGCAGCCGCCGCTTGGAGATTACGCCGCCATAGGGCGAGAGCCGGTCGGTGTAATTGCCGGCCTCCAGCACCCGGTGACAGGGCACGATCAGCATGTAGGGATTTTTCGCGATCGCCTGGGCCACCGAATGCGCCGCGCCGGAGGCGCTTAGCGCCTTGGCGATCTCGTGATAGGTGCGCGTCTCCCCGCGCGGGATGGCGCAGGCCGCCTCGTAGACCCGCCGGTTGAAGCCGGGCACCCCGCTCGCGTCCAGGCTGACCTCGGAAAAATCAGCATCGCTGCCCTGCAGCAAGCTCACGATGCCCTCGATCGCGAACTCGGCGTTCGCGGAAGGCCGCTGCTCGCGTGCCTCGGGATGGATCTGGAAAATCCGGCGGCGGGTGTCGATCTCCCGCGCCTCCGGCAGCTGCACGGCGACGACCCCGGTGCTGCTCCAGATGATGCCGCAGCGCCCTATGGTCGTGTCGAATATCGCGTAGCCATGCCCCACCATACACACGCCCCCACGCAACGTACGCTCTCCCCAGACCGCGACCATAACACCGCCACAATCCGCCGCACCCAAAATCTTACCGGAAACTTAAGAAGGGGCGGGCGGGCTGCGCCAAAGCGCTTGGCGAGATGCGCCGTCTCGGCTAATCAGAGCGGGCGCAAGCTGCGCATCCGCGGGCGTAGTTCAATGGTAGAACGGCAGCTTCCCAAGCTGCATACGAGGGTTCGATTCCCTTCGCCCGCTCCATCCTTTAGTTCGGCAGGCTCCGCAGAAATTCCACGATCGCCGCGTTCACCTCCGCCGGCCGTTCCTGCTGCGTCCAGTGTCCGCACCCCGGTAGCATCTTGATCTCGCGTAATTGCGGCACCCATTGCTTCATGTTGGCAACGTGCTCGGCGGCGCCAGGGAAGGCCATGACCATGTCGTAGTCGCCGGCGATGAAGAGCGAGGGCACGACCACCTTGACGCCCTCGAAGGCGCCCATCAGCTCCCAGTTGCGATCGATGTTGCGATAGTAGTTGAGCGGTCCGCGAAACCCACTATGGGCAAATTCGGCGCCGTAATAGTCGAGGTCCGCGCTGCTCAGCCACGACGGCAGCGGCACCTGCACCTTCGGCAGCATGCCGTCCTTGCGAGAGACCATGCCGACACCGGCGGTCCGCCCTTGACGCTCGGCATTGGCGCGGATCACCGCCGCGCCTTCGCCGGAACCGCCATAGAGCATCGCGCCGAGCGTTGCGCGCGTATCCCTTTCGAATTCTGCTTCGGCGACACCCGGCTCCTGGAAATACAGTTGATAGAACTGCGCATCCGCCGTCTGTGGCATTACGCTCGTCGGCCGCACCGGACTGCGTGGTCGATAGGGCACGCTAAGAATGGCGGCGGCGCGGAAGCGGTCGGGCCGCAGGCGCGCCGTGTGCCAGGCGATCGTCGCGCCCCAGTCGTGCCCGACGATGACGGCGTCCTTCGCCTCGAAAGCGTCGAACACGCCGACGAGGTCGCCGACCATGTGGAGGATCGTGTACTGGTCGATGGCTTCGGGCCGGTCGCTCTTGCCGTAGCCGCGCATGTCAGGGGCGACCGCGCGGAAACCGGCTGCCCCCAGCGCCTCGAGTTGGTGACGCCAGGAGTACCAACCTTCCGGAAAGCCGTGGCAGAGCAGCACCATCGGCCCCTTGCCCTGCTCGGCGACGTTGAGGCTGATGCCGTTGGCCTTGATCGTCCGCTGCGTCGGTTCGCCCATGTCGCCGCCTCCCGGTCATCGTCGTTGGGTCTATCCTAGTCGGCCCTATAGGCTCCGCAAAGTTTCTAATATATTGGCCCCTCGCTTCCGGCACGCACGCATCGCCCAGCTTAAGCTTCTCGCGGCCATGATGGGTGCGGTCCTCGTGTCGGCAATGTTCGGATCAGAGACCAGGACCTGCAAAGAAAATGGACCAGCAGAAACTCGATCGCGCGATCGGTCGTCGCTTGAAGACGCTTCGGACGCAGGCCGGCATGACGCTGAATGAGCTTGCCGCGCGCTCCGGCGTCAGCCGGGCCATGATCGGGCGGGTGGAGCGGGCGCAGAGCAGTGCGACGGCTGCGCTGCTGGGAAAACTCTGCGCCGCGCTCGACGTGTCGCTCAGCGACGTCGTCGCGCTGGCCGAAAAGCCGCCGGAGCGGCTGGTGCGGCTCGCCGACCAGCCGCACTGGCGCGATCCCGACAGCGGCTATCGCCGCCGTCACGCGTCGCCCACGGACGCGGCGAGCGGCATCGAGATCATCGTCGTCGATTTGCCGGCCGGTGCGCGGGTGCCATACAGCCCTTGGGGCCGCAATGCCTTCACCCAGCAGCTGCTGATGCTGGAGGGCGCGATCGCCGTGCACATCGACGCCAAGGCGGTTCGCCTGCGCGAAGGCGACTGTCTCGACTTCGATGTGATGCGCGCGGTGATCTTCGAGAACGAGACCAGACAGGACGCGCGCTACGTCATCATCACGCGCCGCGGCGCGTCCTACGGCAAGATGTGAGACCGTGACGATGCAGATCCGCACCGGCGACACCTTTGATCCGCGCGTCATCGCGCTGCTCGATCATCACGTCACGGCGGCGCGGGCGCAGACCGCGCCGGGCAGCGCCCATGCGCTCGATCTCTCCGGACTGCGCGCGCCCGACATCGCGTTCTGGACCGGCTGGGACGGCGAGACGCTGGTCGCCGTCGGTGCGCTGAAGACGCTGTCAGCCGAGCACGGCGAGGTGAAATCGATGCACACGCTCCAGACCACGCGGCGGCGCGGCTTTGGCGGTGAGATGCTCCGCCACATCGTCACAGAAGCCCGCGCGCGCGGCATGGCGCGGCTCAGCCTCGAGACCGGCTCGTGGGACTATTTCAAGCCGGCGCTCGCGCTCTACCGGGCGCATGGCTTTGTCCTCTGCGGCCCGTTCGAGGGCTATGTCGAGGATCCCAACAGCCTGTTCCTGACCCTCGACCTGTCGGCCAGCCGATAGCTCAGGAGCGCGTCTCCTCGATCCTGTCGAGCACGCGCTCGGGGGCGATGTCGCGGCTTGCCTCCTCCAGATCCCGTTTCGAGTCGGGCTGGACATCGAGCCGCTCGGCCATCTGCGTAAGGAGGCGGGCAACCTTGGTCAATTCGTGCTCGGCGAGAAGGCTGATCTGGAGATCGAGATCGGCGCGCTTGTCCGCTGCTGCACTCATGCGGTTCTGCGAGATCAGCACGAATGTCGATAGGAAGATCGCCTCGACCGAAGCAATCATCGCCAGCACTACGAAGCTCTCGTCCCAGGCCGGGATTCCCGGCAGCCAATGCAGATTGGCGATGATCCAGAAGCCGAACACAGCGACATGGAGATAGACGAACGCCATGCTGCCGGTGAACGCCGTGATCGCATCGGCAAGCTTTTCCTGACCCTTGGCAGCGCGCTGCTCCCGGCGGCGGCGCTCGACCAGGGCCTGGATGTTGCGCTCGAGCGTCGGGCTCAATCCCTCGCCCGGATCATGGGTGATATCGTTATGCACAGGCGGCAACGGCGGACGGGAAAGGCTGTTCCTGGGCTGAGCTGCGGGAAAATGGCTGCCGCCTCTCAAAATGAGTTGCGTACCTCAAAACACCTCTGCTAGCCTTCAGCCATGGCCGAGACGCTCACCACGACCGCGCTGACGCTGAAGGACATCGCCCGCCAGGCCGGCGTCAGCCTCGCGACGGTGGACCGCGTCCTGCACAATCGGCCGGGCGTGCGGCCGGATACGGTCCGGCGCGTCAAGGAGGCGATCGAGCGCAATTCGTTCCAGCCGCACGTGGCCGCCGCCGAGCTCGCCCGCGGCCGCGCCCGCCGTTTCGCCTTCGTGATGCCGTCGGGGCCGAACCCGTTCATGCAGCAGATCCAGGATTATCTCGGTGAGATGTCGGGCTGGTTGTCGTCCCGCCGCCTCGGCGTCGAGACCGTCGCGACCGACGTGTTCGATCCGTCCATGCTCGCGGCATCCCTGGAAGGGCTCTCGGATGATTACGACGGTGTCGCTGTGGTGGCGCTGGATCATCCCAGGGTCCGCGCCGCGATCGACGATCTCGTCGATGCCGGCGCCAAGGTCGTGACGCTGGTCTCGGACGTGCCGTCGTCGCGCCGGCACCATTATGTCGGCATCGACAACATTGCTGCGGGGCGGACTGCCGGCGCGCTGGTCGGGCGGCTGGTCGGACAAAAGTCCGGCAAGGTCGCGATCGTCGCGGGCTCGCAGGGCCTGCGCGATCATGCCGAGCGCATTTTTGGCTTCAACCAGGTGATGGCGTCGGAATTCCCCGGCCTCAGCGTGCTGCCGGTGCTCGAAGGGCGCGACGAGGACGCGCGTTCGGAGCAGGTGTTGACGCGGCTGTTGAGCCGGCATGCCGACATCGTGGGTCTTTATAATGTCGGCGCCGGTACGCAAGGCGTCGCCAACGCGTTGAATGAAAAGGCGTTGAGCGATGCCAGTCGCGACAAGCAGGTGGTGTTCGTCGGACACGACCTCACCGCGTTGACGCGTCGGCTGCTGCTGCAGGGCGTGATGCATGCCGCTATCTCGCAGAACCCCGGACACGAAGCGCGCGCCGCCGTGCGCGTGCTGCTCGCGCTCGCCCGTGGCGAGCCGATCTTGCGCGAACAGGAGAAGATCAGGATCGACATCGTGATGCGGGACAATCTGCCTTAGCGGCAGGTGGAATTCAAAACGACCCGTTGCGGATAAGGCGACTTTGAGTTCGCGCACCGCAACAGGCGAAAGGGAGGACGGCGTGTATCTCGGAATCGACATCGGCACATCAGGTGTGAAAGCGGTGCTCGTGAGCGAAGCCGGCGCGGTTGTCGCGACGGCGGCGCGCGAGCTTGCGCTGTCGCATCCCGCGCCGCTGTGGTCCGAGCAGGATCCCGATGCCTGGGTCGATGCGGCGGTCGGCGCGGTCGACGATCTGGCCGCCCGCCATCCGCGCGAGGTCGCACGGGTGCGCGGCATCGGGCTATCCGGCCAGATGCATGGCGCGACGCTGCTGGACGAGGACGGACGGCCGCTGCGTCCCGCGATCCTCTGGAACGACGGCCGCTCGCACGCCGAATGCGTCGCGCTGGAGCGGCGCTGCCCGTCGCTGCACACGATCGCCGGCAATCTGGCCATGCCCGGCTTCACCGCGCCGAAGCTGCTCTGGGTCGCCAGGCACGAGCCGAAAATCTTCGCGCGGGTCGCAAAGGTGCTGCTGCCGAAGGCCTATGTCCGCTATCGCCTGACCGGCGAGATGGTCGAGGACATGTCGGACGCGGCCGGCACGCTGTGGCTCGACGTCGGTCTGCGCCGCTGGTCGCCCCTGCTGCTGCATGCCACCGGGCTCGATCTCCATCACATGCCACGCCTAGTCGAGGGCAGCGACGTCAGCGCGACGCTCGCGCCGGACTGTGCGCAACGCTGGGGCATGGCAAAGGATGTCGTGATCGCTGGCGGCGCCGGCGATAATGCCGCGAGCGCGATCGGGCTCGGCGCCATCGCGCCGGGCGATGCGTTTCTGTCGCTTGGCACATCCGGCGTGGTGTTCCGCGTCACCGATCGGTTTGCACCGGCGCCGGCCGCGGCGGTCCATGCGTTCTGTCACGCGCTGCCCGGCCGCTGGCATCAGATGGGCGTGATGCTGTCGGCGGCGGCTTCGCTGGCCTGGCTCGCGGGCGTGATGGAGACGCCGGCGCCAGCGCTGCTCGCGCCGCTCGGCGAGCGCGTCGATGGACCGAGTCCGGTCAAATTCCTGCCTTATCTCGACGGTGAGCGCACGCCGCACAACGACGCCGCCGCCAGCGGTGCCTTCGTCGGCCTGCGCGGTGCGACCGGGCGCTCCCAGATCGTTCAGGCGGTGCTCGAAGGCGTCGCCTTCGCCGCGCGCGACAATCTGGCGGCACTGAGCGCGGCGGGCGGGCCGCTTCCCGAGGTTGATCTCGTCGGCGGCGGCTCGCGCTCGCCGCTGTGGGCGCAGATCTGCGCCGATGTGCTCGGCATCCCCGTCCACCGCGTCGAGGAGGGCGAGGTCGGAGCGGCGCTCGGCGCCGCCAGGCTCGGACGGCTCGCCGCCACCGGCGAAGACGCGGCTGCGGTTTGCACCCGTCCGCGGCGGCTCGCGAGCTTTACGCCTCGCGCATCGGTCAGCGCGGCCTATGACGAGGCCTATCGCCGCTGGCGCGAACTTTATCCCGCGTTGAAGGAGTGTGCCTGAGTGACTGCGTCAGTGAAATTCTTCGATACAAGTGTACCTGTCGCCTTCGCCGGCGGAGATGCGGGCAACACGCCTGCCTTCCGCTGGTACGACAAGGACCGCCTCATCCATGGCCGCAGGATGGAAGACCATCTGCGCTTTGCGGTCTGCTACTGGCACTCCTTGTGCTGGCCCGGCGGCGATCCCTTTGGCGGCGAGACGTTAATGCGGCCCTGGCACCACGGCACCGATGCAATGGCGCAGGCGCACGCCAAGGCCGACGTCGCCTTCGAGTTGTTTCGCCTGCTCGACGTGCCCTTCTTCACCTTCCACGACGTTGATGCGGCGCCGGAAGGCAACTCGCTTGGCGAATCCGTCGCCAACCTCAATGCCATCGCCGATCTGTTCGAAGCGAAGATGGCCGCAAGCAAGGTGCGCCTGCTCTGGGGCACCGCCAATTTGTTCACGCATCGCCGCTACATGGCGGGTGCGGCCACCAATCCAGACCCGGAGATATTCACCTATGCCGCCGGCCAGGTCCGCGCCGCGCTGGAGGTGACGCACAGGCTCGGCGGCCAGAACTACGTGCTGTGGGGCGGGCGCGAGGGCTACGAGACGCTGCTCAACACCGATCTCAAGCGCGAGCTCGACCAGCTCGGCCGCTTCGTCTCGCTCGTCGTCGAGCACAAGCACAAGATCGGCTTCAAGGGACCGATCCTGATCGAGCCGAAGCCGAAGGAGCCGACCAAGCATCAATATGATTTCGACGTCGCCACCTGCTACGGCTTCCTCGCGCGTTACGACCTGCTGAAGGACGTCAAGCTCAACATCGAGCAGAACCACGCCATCCTCGCCGGCCACTCCTTCCATCACGAGGTCGCGCTGGCGGAGGCGCTGGGTGTGTTCGGCTCGCTCGACATCAACCGCGGCGACGATCTGCTCGGCTGGGACACTGACCAGTTCGCGATGAACGTGCCCGAGCTTGCCCTGGTGTTCCACGAGCTCCTGAGCCGCGGCGGCTTCAGCTCCGGCGGGCTGAATTTCGACGCCAAGATCCGCCGCCAATCGATCGATCCCGACGATCTGATCCATGCCCACGTCGGCTCGATGGACGCCTGCGCGCGGGCGTTGCTCGCCGCTGCGGACATGCTCGACGCCGGCGTGCTCACTGGGCCGCTCGCGAAACGCTACGAGGGATGGGCCGGACCCGAGGGCCGCGCCATTCTCGGCGGCCAGCGCTCGCTTGCCGAACTTGCCGACCGCGCGCACGGCCCGGGCTTTGACCCGCAGCCGCGCTCGGGCCGGCAGGAATATCTGGAATCCCTCGTCAACCGCTACGTCTGAGGAAGGCCGCTGATGATAAATGCACAAGCGACACCGGTCCTCGAGCTGGCCGGCATCGGCAAGGAGTTCGGCGCGATCCGCGCGCTGCATGATGTCGACATGCAGGTCCTTCCCGGCGAGGTCGTCGGCCTGATGGGCGACAACGGCGCGGGCAAGTCGACGCTGGTCAAGATCATCGCCGGCAATTTCCGCCCCAGCCACGGCGAAATCCGCTTCGCGGGCAGCGCGGTTCATTTCAACCGGCCCATCGATGCCCGCGGCGTCGGCATCGAGGTGGTCTATCAGGACCTTGCGCTCGCCGACAATCTCACCGCAGCGGCCAACGTCTTTCTCGGCCGCGAGCTGAAGCGCAGGATCGGGCCGTTCGCGTTGCTCGACCACAAGGCAATGGCGGCGCGTGCGCTGGAGCTGTTCGGCGAGCTACGCTCGGAGACGCGCCCCGACGATCTCGTCAAGCAGATGTCGGGCGGCCAGCGCCAGGCGGTTGCGATCGCGCGGACGCGGCTCTCCAACGCGAAGCTGGTGATGATGGACGAGCCGACGGCCGCGATCTCGGTACGCCAGGTCGAGCAGGTGCTCGGCCTGATTCACCGGCTGAAGGAGCAGGGCGTTGCCGTGATGCTGATCTCGCATCGCATGCCCGACGTGTTCGCGGTGTGCGATCGAGTTATCGTCATGCGCCGCGGCGAAAAGCGGGCCGACAAGTCCATCCACCAGACCTCCCCCGAGGAAGTCACCGCCCTGATCACCGGCGCGAAGGAGGCGGCGTGATGGCCATGCCCATGGAATCTCCGATCACCTTCTCGAACATCGGCAAGATTAGATGGTGGCAGCGCGGCATTTTCGCGTCCCAGACCGGCTATGTCCTGCTCGCGCTGGCGGTGCTGCTGGTGGTCATGCATTTCGCCAGCCCGTACTTCTTCACCGAGGGCAACATGCAGAACGTGGCGAAGAATTTCTCCTTCATCGCTATCGCTACCCTCGGCGTCACCTTCGTGATCATCACCGGCGGCATCGATCTGTCGGTCGGCTCGATGATGTGCTTCTCCGCCATGATCACCTCGATGGTGATGACCGAGCTGTCGGCGCCCGGCTCGCCGGCGGGATCCCTGTTCGTGCACATGGCGGCCGACGGCAAGACCGTGCTCGCCAATGTCCCTGGCCTGATCCTGGTGGTCTCGCTCCTCGCCGGCCTCGGCGTCGCGCTGCTCGCCGGCCTCGTCAACGGCTTCTGTATCGCGGTGCTCGGCCTGTCGCCGTTCGTCACCACCCTCGGCATGCTCTCGATCGTGCGCGGGCTCGGCTATGTCGTCTCCAACGGACGGGGCAGCTTTCCCGGTGGGCCGGATGCCGGTTATTTCTACGCGCTCACCTCCGGCGACGTGCTCGGCGTGCCCGTGCCATTCATTTATCTGATCGTCCTCGCGCTGGCGATGGCCGTGGTGCTGCACCACAGCTCGTTCGGCCGTCACGTGTTCGCGCTCGGCGGTAACGAGAAGGCGGCCGAACTCACCGGCATCCCGGTCGTGCGGGTGAAGATCGAGGTTTATGTGATCTGCGCGCTCGCCGCAGGCCTCCAGGGCATCATCATCTCGGGCTGGCTCGGATCGGCGCCGGCCAACATGGCGACGTCCTACGAGCTCAACGTGATCGCTGCGGCCGTCATCGGCGGTGCCAATCTCGCCGGCGGCATCGGTGGTCCACTCGGCGCCATCGTCGGCTGCGTGCTGCTCGAGGTGATCCGCAACGGCCTCGTGCTCGCCCAGGTCAGCTCCTACTGGCAGCAGACGCTGGTGGGCGTGATCATCATCCTGGCCGTATTGGTCGACCGCATCCGCTCGCGGATGATCTGAAACGACGTCGTTCCGGGACGGCAACGAAAATGCCGCCTGTCCACTTCCCGGACGATCTTGAGAGGACAGGCGCCAAAGAAGGGTGGAGGAGACGATGAGGAAATTTCTACTTGCCGGCATCGCGGTGGCGATGATGGCTACGCCGGCGTTTGCCGCAAACTACCGGTTCGTGATCGTGCCCAAGGCGATGAACAATCCGTTCTTCGACTTCGCGCGCGACGGCTGCCTGAAGCGTGCCAAGGAGCTCGGCAATATCGAGTGCATCTACAAGGGGCCGGTCGAGCACGAGCCGGCGACGCAGGCCCAGATCATCCAGGACTTCGTCACCCAGAAGGTCGACGGCCTCGCCATCTCGGTTGCCGACGTCGCGGCGATGACCAAGTCGATCGACGCGGCGACCGCGGCCGGCATCCCTGTCATCACCTTCGACGCCGATGCGCCCGGCGCCAAGCGCATCGCCTATATCGGCACCAACAACAAGGAGTTCGGCGTCGCCCTCGGCAAGGAGCTCCTGAAGCTGCGGCCCGACGGCGGCAAATACGCCATGGTTTCGGGTGGTCCCGGCGCCAAGAACCTCGCCGAACGCGTTGACGGCGTGCGCGAGGCGCTGAAGGGCTCGAAATGGACCGAGGTCGCGGGCTCTCCAACGTTCTGCAACGACGATCCCGCGCTGGCGGTTCAGCAGATGACTGACATGCGTACCGCGACGCCCGACCTCGCCGCAATCGTTCCCATCGGCGGCTGGCCGATGTTCGCCCCCGAAGGCTTCAAGGCCTTCGCGTCCAGGTACAAGAAGGATATCGATTCCGGCAAGTTCACGCTTGTCGTGGCCGATACGCTGAAGATGCAGCTCGAGCTGTTGCGCGATGGCTACGCCAATGCGCTGGTCGGCCAGCGTCCGTTCGAGATGGGCGAGAAGGCGATGGACACGCTGCTCGCCATCAAGAAGGGCGAGAAGGTGCCGGAGATCGTTTATACCGGCCTCGATCTCGTGACCAAGGACAACGTTGCGCAGATGTTGAAGTAGGAGCGTCGCCAGCCCCGCGCTCCTGCGTGCCTCTCCCGCTTGCGCTTGTCGCAAGCGGGAGAGATGATTTTGGCTGTTGCGGAAGAGTGTTGAGGCAATGGGAATGAAAAGGTCGCGGCTCGGCTCGCTCGATGTCACCTCATTCGGCCTCGGTTCTGCCCCGCTCGGCGGATTGTTCACCCCCGTCAGCGATGCCGATGCGGAAGCGACCATCGCAAGCGCCTGGTCGCTCGGAATCCGCTTCTTCGACACCGCGCCGCTCTACGGCTTTGGCCTCGCGGAGCGACGCCTTGGCGCATTCCTGCGGCAACAACCCCGTGACTCCTACGCGATCTCGACCAAGGTCGGCCGTCTACTGCGTGCGCCCGATGGCGCTGCCGCCGAGGACGAGCATTACAAGGGCACGTCGCGCGAGCGGCCGGTGTTCGATTTCAGTTATGACGGCGTGATGCGGTCGGTGGAGGAAAGCCTGGCGCGGCTTGGGCTCGACCGCGTCGATGTCCTGCTCGTGCATGATCCCGACGATCACTATGACGACGCCGTCGCCGGCGCCTTCCGCGCGCTCCAGCGCCTGCGCGGGGACGGTACCGTCAAGGCGATCGGTGCGGGCATGAACCAGTCGGGCATGCTGGTCCGGTTTGCAGAGGCCGTTCCGGTCGACTGCTTCCTGCTCGCCGGCCGCTACACGCTGCTCGACCAGGGCGCGCTGGATGCGCTGTTCCCGGTCTGCGCGGCGAAGAATATCGGCATCCTGCTCGGCGGCATCTACAACAGCGGCATCCTGGCCAATCCGCACACGGGCGCGAAGTTCAATTATCAGGATGCCGATGCGGCACTCGTCGCCCGCGCGCTCGCGCTCGACGAGCTCTGCCGCAAGCACGGCACCGAGCTGAAAGCCGCCGCGCTGCAGTTCTGCATGGCCCATCCGGCAGTCACGGTCGCCGTGACGGGCGGGCGCAATGCCGCGGAAATTGCCGACAACATCACGATGTTGGAGGCAGTGCCGGCGGCGTTCTGGCAGGAGCTGCGTGGGCGAAAATTCGTCGATGCCCGCGCGCCATTGCCGGGCGGAGCGTAAGGCATGATCGTCGACGCTCACCAGCATTTCTGGGATCCCGCGCGCGCCGACTATCCCTGGATGGACGCGCCCGAGCTCACGCCGATCCGGCGTGCCTTCGGTCCGGCCGATCTCGCGCCGCTCTTGAAAGCCAACGGCATTAACGCGAGCATCCTGGTGCAGTGCCGCTCCGCCCTGGCGGAGACCGAGGAATTCTTGCGGATCGCGGATGCGACGCCCTCGGTGATTGGCGTCGTCGGCTGGGCTGATCTGACCGACGCTGCACTTGGCGAGACGCTGGACCGGCTGCGCGCTTTGCCCGGCGGCGACAAGCTGGTCGGCATCCGCCACCAGGTCCATGACGAGGCCGATCCGGAGTGGTTGTTGCGCGAGGACGTCCAGCGCGGCCTCACGGCCGTGTTTGCGCACGATCTCGCCTACGATTTCCTGGTCCGCATCCGCGAGCTGCCGGCCGCGATCGCAACCGCGCAAGCGTTCCCGCAGGCGCGCTTCGTGCTCGACCACGCAGCCAAGCCGCCGATTGCCGATGGTGGAAGCGACGAATGGTCCAATGGCATCGCGGCACTCGCGGCGTGCGGCAATGTCTGGTGCAAGGTCTCGGGGCTGGCGACGGAAGCGGTTTGGAGCGACTGGAATGCGGAGCTGCTGTTCCCGTTCGTCGCGCACGCCGCGACATGCTTTGGCGAGGATCGCCTGATCTTCGGCTCGGACTGGCCGGTATGTCTGCTCGCGGGGAGCTATGGTGAGATCAAGGGCGCGCTGGAGGCCTGCCTGATGAAGCTCGGGCCTCAGGTGCGGGAGAAGGCGTTCGGCGTGAACGCGAAGGCTGCGTATCGGTTGGCGGTTGGTTGAAGCCGACAGCGCGCGTGTCGCTCAGTGTTCGTCCCCAAACACCCGATCCAGCGCGGCATCGTACGTCCTCTGCACCAGCTCCGGATGCAGCTTCGCCAGCGTCTCCATCATCACGCCGGAATTGATCTCGAGCACGCGCCAGACGCCGTCAACGTGCACGAGGTCGATCGAGGCGAAGGTGATGCCGATGGCCTTGGCGGCGTCGATGGCGAGCTTTGCGCAGGCTGCGCGAAGGTCGCCGTCCTGCATCAGCACGGGCTTTGCCCCTGCATCGAGATTGTGCCGCCAATCCGAGCCACGCTGCTTGCTGTAGACGACGAGTGGCACATCATCGAGCAGGACCACGCGAACTTCGTCCTCGATCACGGCATAGGGCGAGATCACGAGTCCGGCGCTCATCGAAAAGGCTTCGTCAGCGGCATGATCGAGCTCTGTTTCCGTCGTGACCCTGAAGACGGATCGTCCCGACGTCCCCTCGTTCGGCTTCACCACCACGCCTTGCGGATTGTCGTGAAGCAGCGCCAGCATTGCCTCTCGCCAGCCAACGCCGACAACCTTCTCGCCTAACTTGGGGTTGAGGAACAGGCGATGGGGAATGCAGGGCACGCCCTCGAGCGCCAGCACCTCGGCGGTGGCCGATTTGTCGTTGGCCAGTCGGTGCGCGATGGCGCTGTTGAGGCCGATGTCGTAGCCGAACGCGAAGTGGCGCTGCTCGCCCCGGCGCATCGCGAGCAGCCAGCCATCGGCGCGGACATCGAGCGCGATGCCATGGTTCGCGCAATAGCGCTTGATCGCCTGGACGATGATCCGCTCGCTGCTCGCCATGTGTCTCTGTTGTCTCTGTCGCCAGTCGCAGTCGCCAGTTCCAGTCGCTCTTGGCGCCAAAAGCCGGAAGAATCCGGGAAACGGCGCCAACCCGAGAAAATCAGAGCTATTCTTAATGAAATTCTCGCGAGCGGGGCGGAAATTAAGTGCTGTATTCGGGCCCCGGAGGGAAAAGAAATTGCCCTCCGCATACGCCGGACAGCAGATCCACTAATGATGCGATCATTTCCGCCGCAAATGCCGGTTTGACCGGCATCAATTGCATCCGGAACGAGGTTGATTATTGGTCTCAATGGCGTAGATCACACTCGCGAAATCCTCCGCCATGGCAATGGTGTCCGCTCCGCTTTCAGGGGCCGGGCAACGCTTTTGCCCTAAAACCGCAATTATTCGGAATATCGAAAATCATGAGCGCGTTTTACCGAGAGAAGGTTCTTTCCGTCCAGCACTGGACCGACACCCTGTTCAGCTTTCGCGCAACCCGCGATTCCGGCTTCCGCTTCCAGAACGGCCAGTTCGCGATGATCGGCCTCGAGGTTGAGGGCCGCCCGCTGCTCCGCGCCTACAGCATGGCGAGCGCTAATCACGAGGAAGAGCTCGAGTTCTTCTCGATCAAGGTTCAGGACGGCCCGCTGACGTCGCGTCTCCAGAAGATCAAGGAAGGCGACACCATCCTGGTCGGCCGCAAGGCGACCGGCACGCTGATCACCGACAATCTCATTCCCGGCAAGCGGCTGCTGCTGCTCTCGACCGGCACCGGCCTCGCGCCCTTCGCCAGCCTGATCAAGGATCCCGAGGTTTACGACCAGTTCGACAGCATCGTGCTGGTGCACGGCTGCCGCCAGGTCTCCGAGCTCGCCTATGGCGAGAAGCTCGTCGCCGGTCTTCGCGAGGACGAACTGTTCGGGGAGTTGCTCGCGGACAAGCTCATCTACTACCCGACCGTGACCCGCGAGCCGTTCAAGAATCGCGGCCGCATCACCGACCTCATCAGCTCCGAGCAGATCTTCAACGACATCGGCCAGGGTCCGCTCGACATCGCGACCGACCGCATCATGATGTGCGGCAGCCCGGCGATGCTCGAAGAGCTGAAACTGATGTTCGAAGGCCGCGACTTCGTCGAGGGCTCAGGCAACAAGCCCGGCCATTTCGTGATCGAAAAGGCGTTCGTCGAGCGGTAGGCCCTCTCGGTCTCGTCCTGGCAAAAGCCAGGACGTTTGCCTGAGTAAAGCGCCTTGACCGGTTAATGCCCGTCCCTCCCGAGCCCTGCTGCACCGCAAAAGCCCGCCCATCGGGCTGATTGATTTGTCCCCGCCGAATTCGCTAGCGTGAAACAACCGCCGCGTCATATCCGTATGACAGGCGCGGGCGTATCGTACCGCCTCATGCTGGCGAGAGGATGGGAATCGTGGCCGACGAGAACAAAACGCAGGAATCGCCCAACCCGTCGGTCAAACGGCTGCCGCTGGCGGAAGAGGGGATCATGGAAACCCTGCTGCTGCCATTCTCTCCGCGCTTCATCGTCCTGACGATCTGCGCGGTGGTCACGGCGCTGCTGACCGGCATCGGATTTGCCGATGGCAAGATCTTCGACATCCTGCTGATCCCGATCCTGATCTTCGGCGCGCTGACGGCGCTTGGCGTCCGCGACCTCATGCAGAAGGGCCACGCCGTTCTGCGCAACTACCCGATCTCGGCCCATATCCGGTTTTTGCTCGAAGAGATACGCCCGGAGATGCGGCAGTATTTCTTCGAGAGCGAGAAGGACGGCATGCCGTTCTCGCGCGACATCCGTGCGGTGGTCTATCAGCGCGCCAAGATGCAGCTCGACAAGCGTCCGTTCGGCACCCAGGAGGACGTCTACCGCCAGGGTTATGAGTGGATGCATCACTCGGTCTCGCCGAAGACGCATGCCGAGGAGAAATTCCGCGTCACCATCGGCGGCCCGGATTGCGCCAAGCCGTATTCGGCTTCGGTATTCAACATTTCCGCCATGAGTTTTGGCGCGCTCAGCCCGAACGCCGTGCGCGCGCTGAATGCCGGCGCCAAGAAGGGCGGCTTCGCGCACGACACCGGCGAGGGCGGCTTCAGCCCCTATCACGCGGAGATGGGCGGCGACATCATCTGGGAGATCGGTTCGGGCTATTTCGGCTGTCGTCATCTCGACGGCGCCTTCGATCCCGAAGCCTTCGCGCGCGTCGCGACCCAGGACCAGATCAAGATGGTCGAGCTCAAGATCAGCCAGGGCGCCAAGCCCGGTCATGGCGGCGTGCTGCCGGCGGCGAAAGTCTCGGAGGAGATTTCCAAGATCCGCGGGGTCGCCATGGGCGAGGATTGCATCTCGCCGGCCTCGCATCGCGCCTTCTCGACGCCTGTCGGCATGATGAAGTTCATCGGCGAGATGCGAAAGCTCTCCGGCGGCAAGCCGACGGGCTTCAAGCTGTGCATCGGTCATCCCTGGGAATTCCTGGCGATCTGCAAGGCGATGATCGAGACCGGCATCTATCCCGACTTCATCGTTGTCGACGGCAACGAGGGTGGCACCGGCGCCGCGCCACTGGAGTTCATGGACCATCTGGGCATGCCGATGCGCGAGGGCGTCAGTTTCGTCCACAACGCGCTGATCGGCATCAACGCGCGCGACCGCATCAAGATCGGCGCCTCCGGCAAGATAGCCACCGCGTTCGACATGGCGCGCGCCATGGCGATCGGCGCGGACTACTGCAATTCGGCGCGCGGCTTCATGTTCTCGCTCGGCTGCATCCAGTCGCTGAGCTGCCACACCGACCGCTGCCCGACCGGCGTCGCGACGCAGGACCCGACGCGGGCGCGCGCACTCTATGTGCCGCTCAAGATCGACCGCGTGCACAATTATCACCTGGCGACGCTGCACTCGCTGACCGAGCTGATCGCCGCGGCCGGTCTCGAACATCCGCAGCAGCTGCGCCCGATCCACTTCTCCCAGCGCACCTCGACGACGGACGTGAAATCCTTCGCGCAGCTTTATCCGTCGCTGCGTCCGGGCGAACTGCTCGAAGGCACCGAAGACCCACGCTTCCGCGACGCCTGGCGGATGGCACGGACGGAGACGTTCCAGCCGGCGCTGTAGGACGCCGGTCCACTTGCAGGGCCGCGGCCGCGCGCGCAAAAGCATCGCGAGGGGGTGCGTTTAACGTTTGATTCAACTTTGGGTGTAGATTGTTCCCATGGACGAGCGGCGCGACAAGGCAAGGCATCGCGTGCTGAAGGCCGGAACGATCGAGTTCGGCGGCGGCGGCGCGATCGACTGCACTATCCGCAACCTGTCAGATACCGGCGCCGCGCTCGACGTCAGCAGTCCCGTCGGCATCCCCGACCATTTCAGCCTGCTTGTGCAGGCCGACGGAAAACATCTCGCCTGCACCGTGATCTGGCGCAAGGAAAAGCGGATCGGGGTGAGGTTCGGGTGAGGGTCTAGAGCTTGGCGCAAGCTCTAACCACAAACTCCGCCGTCGTCCCGGACAAGCGCCAGCGCAGATCCGGGACCCATACCGCGTGATCTGTCGATCATGCGCAGACAGCAGCACCGCGCAACTACCAGTCTTCGCCAAGCTCAATCCTGTGGCTATGGGTCCCGGATCTGCGCTCCGCTTCGCTGCGCTTGTCCGGGACGACGAGAGTGGCTCACCCCGTCTCTACTTCGCTCCGCCGGCTCGCCAGAATCTTGTCGATCCTCCGCCCGTCGAGATCGACCACCTCGATGTGCCAGTCGCCAAAGTCGAAGGCGTCGCCGACATCAGGCAGCACGTTGAACTGTTGCAGCACGAGGCCGGCGACGGTGTTGTAGCGGTGCGGCGGCAGTTCGATGCCGAGCAGCTCGCCGAATTCGTCGACCGGCATCCAGCCTGAGACCAGCAGCGAATCGTCCGCGCGCTTGACGTAGGCCGGTTCCGGCGGGCCTTCCTCGGAATGGAAGGCGCCGACAATGGATTCCAGAATGTCAGCCGTCGTCACGATGCCTTCGAAGGCGCCGTATTCGTCGTAGACGAGGCCGACATGCACCGGTGCAGCCTTCAGGATCGCCAGCACGTCGCGGGCATCGGCCGAGGCGGGAATGCCGGGCGCCTCGCGGACCAGCACGCGCAAATCCGGCGTGCGCTCGTTCATGAAGGCCACAAGCAGGTCCTTGGCCTGAAGCACGCCAATCGGCTTGTCGCGGTCGCCGTCGGACACCGGAAAGCGTGAATGCGGACTCTTGGCGATGGTCGCTTGAATGCTTTCCGGCGTATCGTTCAGGTCGATCTCGTTGACCTCCGTGCGCGGCGTCATAATCGCGCCGACCGGCCGGTCGCCGAGCCGCATCACGCCCGCGATCATCTCCTTTTCACCTGACTCGAGCACGCCTGCGTTTTCGGCTTCGCTGACGAGGTGATGGATCTCATCTTCTGACACTTTTTCTTCAGACTTGCCGCCATGGCCGAGCAGCGTGAGGATCAGCTTGCCGGAGAGATCGAGCAGGAAGACCAGCGGCAGCGAGACCTTCGCAAGCACGTGCATCGCGGGTGCAACCCTGACCGCGATGCTCTCGGGGTCGCGCAGCGCCACCTGCTTCGGCACCAGCTCGCCGACGATCAGGGTGGCGTAGGTGATGAGCGTGACGACCAGGCCCACTCCGACGATGTCGGCAATTCCTGCGGACAGGCCGAGCTCGAGCAGCCATTGCGTCAGCCGCTGTCCGAGCGTCGCGCCCGAGAACGCGCCGGAGAGCACGCCGACCAGCGTGATCCCGATCTGCACCGTCGAGAGGAATTTGCCGGGATCGGCCGCGAGCGTCAGCGCCCGCTCGGCGCCGCGGACGCCCTTGGCGGCGAGCATCGACAGCCGGGCCGGGCGCGACGAGACTACGGCCAGCTCGGACATGGACAGCAAGCCGTTGATGACGATCAGGACGACGACGATGGCGAGTTCGGCGGAGAGCATTGATGTTCCGAGGTAAGGGAGTGTGGCGAGGATGGCCGCACAGGTCTTGATATAGGTATTCGAGGAAGAAATGCCGATGATTCTGTCCCATCGGGCATCGCGAAGGAACTTCGGCGACCCCGTCCCCGAAGGCACTCCCCAATACCCCGCGGAACTACGGGCATGCCGTTGCTTAACGGGCTCTTAGCGGCCACCAGCTAGGTTCTCGGCATTTGCAGGAATGTATTCGGGGATCAGAATGCGGATCGGGAAGCTCTTTGCGCTGTCGATGCTGACGGTGACGGTGTTTGCAGTCATCCTTGGCGCCGAGGTGCTGATACCCCAGGCGCGCATCTTCACGAACCGCTCCGATGCGATCAAGACGGTCGAGGCCTTCGGTGCGACCCTGATGGTCAGTCAGCACGTTGCCGGCCTTCGTGCTCCCTACATTTCCCCGATCTTCCAGGAGAATTCTGCGACGCAGGTCCAGATCGAAGCCGCCGCAAAGGCGGCGAAAGCGGTCGATGGCGCGTTCGAGGGGGCAAGGCGCGCCATCATGGTGCTGGATGATTCCGGAGCGATGATCGAAAACCTGGACCGTACTGCGCGGCGGCTCAAGGATATCATCACGGCGGCAGATCGCGCGATGAGCGTGCCCCTGGCGACGCGCGACGGCGCTGTAATCAAGGGCTTCCTTCCAGGCGTTGCCGAGGTCATCGGCAATATCGAGCCGATCATGAACCGGCTTGAAGCCAAGGTCATCAATGCCGATTCCTCGCTTGCGGCGCTGTTGAGCCTGGCGCGAACGGCGCAGGATCTGCGCGTCTCGGCCGGCAGCCGCGCCGCCACGCTGTCGCCGGCGCTGAGCGCTCGCCGACCGCTCACGGCGGCCGAATTGTCGCTGATGGATCGGATGCAGGGACGTGTCGAGGCCGACCGCGAGCGCATCGAGGCCGGCATCGACCAGCTCGGAAGCCCGCCCCGGATCGCCACCGCGCTGAAGGCGGCGACGGATTCCTATTTCGGGAAAGCAGCCGCTGCCGTGGACAAGGAGATGCCCGCGGCACGTGGCGACGGCAAGTACGGCATCAATGCCGAAGAGCTGGCCAACATCATCGTCCCCGCCATCCAGATGTTCTACGGCGTCCGCGATGCCGCGCTGGCGGAAGCTGCCGAGCGCGCCTCGGCCGCGCGCGACGGCGCGCTGGCGATGCTCGCGCTCGCGGGCGTGGCGGTGCTGGCGCTGCTGGGGACACTCGGTGGCGTGACGATGATGTTGCGCAGGCGCGTGGTGACGCCGCTCAGCCGGCTCGCGGACGTGATCGCAACTCTTGCCGCCGGGCAGCACGAGGTCGAGATTCCCGTGACCGGCCGCAATGACGAGATCAGCCAGGTGGCGGGCTCGCTCCAGCACTTCAAGGATTCGCTCTCCGCCAAGAAGGCCGCCGATGAGGCCGCCGCGGTGGAAGCCGAGGCGAAGCTCCGGCGCAGCCAGCGCGTGGACCAGATCGCACGCGATTTCGAAGCGTTGATCGGCGACGTCATCAACACCGTGTCGTCGGCATCGTCGGAGCTGGAAGTGTCGGCGGGAACGCTGACGAGCACCGCCGATCAATCGGAAAAGGTCACCGCGACCGTTGCAGCCGCCTCCGAGCAGGCCTCCAGCAACGTGCAGACCGTCGCCGCGGCCGCGGAGGAAATGGCGTCCTCGGTCGACGAGATCAGCCGGCAGGTCCAGGACTCCGCGCGGGTGGCCGGCGAAGCGGTGCAGCAGGCTGCGCGGACCAACGACTATGTCGGCGAACTCGCCAAGGCGGCCGGCCGGATCGGCGACGTGGTCGAGCTCATCAGCCAGATCGCGGGCCAGACCAATCTTCTGGCGCTCAATGCAACGATCGAGGCGGCGCGCGCCGGCGAGGCCGGGCGCGGCTTCGCCGTGGTCGCCTCCGAGGTCAAGGCGCTCGCCGAGCAGACCGCCAAGGCCACCGGCGAGATCAGCCAGCAGATCACGGGAATCCAGAGCGCGACGCAGGATTCCGTCGGCGCCATCAAGTCGATCGGCGACACCATCACCCGCATGTCCGAGATCGCATCGGCGATCGCCTCCGCGGTCGAGCAGCAAGGCGCGGCGACGCGGGAGATTTCCCGCAACGTGCAGCAGGCGGCACGCGGCACCCAACAGGTCTCCGCCAGCATCGTCGACGTGCAGCGCGGCGCGAGCCAGACCGGATCGGCCTCCTCCACCGTGCTCGCGTCAGCGAAGTCGCTGTCCGGCGAGAGCGGCCGCCTCAAGGTCGAGGTCGGGAAGTTCCTGGACGCGATCCGGGCTGCGTAAGTCACGTAGCCGGAAGCGCTCAGAACTCGCCGTGTAGCCGCCCGGAAAATACCGACACCGGGCCGCGATCGGCGTTGTAGGCGGGGTTGACGATCAGCTGGTAGTCGGCAGTGAGGGTGAGACTCTTGTTCAGCGCATAGGCGTAATAGGTTTCGAGGATGCGCTCGCGGCGGTAGTTGAGCGCGCCGTCGCCGATGAGAACACCGAGGCCGCCGGCGGCCAGGAAGTCGCGATAGTCCTGCGAGATGGCATTGATGGCGCCGCCGACGCCGATCACGTCATCGGGCCGGCCCCATTTCGTGCCCTTGATCGAAAGACCGCCAGACAGGCTGCGGTGAATGTCGGTGAAGGCCAGCGTCTCGGTCTTGCCGTCGTTCCAGCTCCAACGGCCGAACAGACCGACATCCTCGGTGATCGCCTGCTCGAGGTTGAGCACGTAGCCATACTTCAGACGGCCGCGCCGGGTCTGCGCGATGTCGAGGTTGAGCGCGGGATTGTCCAGCGTCTCGCGGAAGCTGCCCATGTTGGCGCTGTCGAGCCAGCCTATGGTCCTGAGCTTGCCGGGTTGGCCAAGCAGGGAGAAGCGCGTTTCGAGCTCGAGCACGTACTGGCCGCGCTCGCCGACCCTGGTGTCGAAATGATTCGAATTGGACTCGGCGACCATCAGGAAGTAGCCGCCGCGCAACGCCCACTGCTTCTGATTCAGCTCGGCGGTGACGCCGTAGGTGAGGCCGACCTTGTCGGCGGAATAGTCGAAGGCGCCTGGCGCCCACAGCGACCAGTTCATGAAGTCCTTGCGGGTGTCCTTGGCGTAGGCGTTGCCGTCGAACACGTCGATCACCGGGAATTTGCCGGCCTGCACCGTGAGCCTGGATACGTCGACCTTCTGTCCGAGCTGCAACTGGCCGCTCGCGAGCTCTTCCTGCTCGCCGCCAAAGCCGAATGTCTGGCGCACGAACAGGCGCGATGTGTTGTAGTGCGGATAGGGGAAGTTCGACTTCTGCGCCTCGCCGTTGGGGAAACCGGCCGCGCCGACCGTGTCGTTCAATCCAAATCCCTGCAGCAGTTCGGGATTGTAGTAGACCTCGCCGCCGTCCCACAGCTTTGCGTTCAGGAACAGGCTGTTGCTCCAGGTCGCCTTGGCCTGCCTTGATGGCGAGAGCGAATTCGGCCCGGTGTAGAGGGCGGGGAACGACGGGTAGCCTTGCGGCAGATAAGTGCTCTGGCCGTGGATCTCCCAGCGATCCGATTCGGTGTCGATTAGCGAGCCGATCCCCAAGCTCTTGGGATTGTAGCCCGGCATGCCCGGCCAATCGACCTTGCGGTTGAGGCCGAGCCGGATCGTTTGGAAGTCGAGCGACGACGAATTGTATTGGGCACCTGTGGAGAAGGCGACATTGGCGCCGTCGAAGCGGCTATAGAGATATTCGAGCCGTGCGCTCCAATGCGGCGCAAAGCCGTATTCGATGCCGGCACCCGCGATCCAGCCGGGCCGCGTGTTCAGGATTTTCGGGACTGCTTCGCCTGCGGCCGGCGTGTCGAAATAGCGCTCGCCCATCCATGCAAAGCCGCCGGTGGCGTAGACCAGCCAGGGACCGCTGGTGTAGCCGACGCGGCCGCGCAGGCTCGCAGTGTAGTCCCATTGCTGCGTGACGGTGTTGGCGGGTGTCGCCAGGAAGGACACGATCGAGTTGGAAGTGATGTAGTTCGGAAACGAAAAATCGCCTTCGACGCCGAGGAGCCAGCCGGAATTGAGCCGGTAATTGTAGCCGGCCTGCACGCCGCCGATCATGCCGCTGAAGACGCCGCTGTCGCTAATGCCTGTGCCGTCGTTCAGCGCGAAGCGCGACGAGCCGAGGCTGTAGCCGGCATGCGCACCGATGTAGAGGCCGGTCCAGTCATAGACGGCCTTCAGCGCCGGTGCCTTCAGCGGCAGATCAGCCGCGCGGCTGCTGGCGGGCAAAGTCAAGACGCCCGTGGCAATCGCCGCGGCCGTTCGCAAATACCTGTAACGGTGACCCCTCAACGTCAAAACGCACGCCCCCAAAGCGAGTGTGTCCACTCGCCGCACTATCCCTGCCGATTCGCGGCGACCCTGTCATCAGGATTAGGTGCTCCGCGATCGGTCGAGATGATCTCGATCCGGCGCGATTTCTTCCCAAGCCCCTGAGTCTCTGGAAACCTTATTGCGATTAATTCGCAGTAGCAACTAGTGCGGATTGTCGCAGGAGATGGTTCGCACCGCGATGTGACGGGACTGCAACAAATTCCAAGGTCCAAAACGGTTGACCCCGCCCGGGGGGACATCCGGGCGGGGT